>JAHDII010000019.1 GCA_020630895.1 Saprospiraceae bacterium | reverse complement strand
ATCCTAATCCAATAAAAAACAATTCTTCCTTTTTTATTGAATATGATGCTTTATCATCAAAAGAACTAGAATATTTTATTGTTGATATTAATGGAAAAATTATCTCTTCTGATATTTTTATTGTTGAGAAAGGAATCAATAATATTCAAATCACTTCTCAAGTTCTTTCTCCTGGAATTTATTTTATTCGTGTCCAAAATGGCAATGATATAGAAGGCTTAAGGTTTGTAGTTTCAAAATAAATTATATTAGGGGTATTTAGTAGTAAAGACATATGTATTCCCTTGTTAGTTTCACAAGGGAATACATATGTCTTTACTACTGAACTATTATTCTATAAAATTAAAAATTACACTATTGAATACAACTTTATTATGATTAAAATCATTTCATAGATGATGAACAATCTTGTTTATAGACAATATATTTTTATTAAAATTTTATAATAAAATAAGATTGTTATAAAAAAATAGATTAAAATCATTAGCAAAGGAACTAATAAACCGTTACCTTTGCACTGTTTTTTGTAAACCAAATATTTATTATTATGTCTAATGTTGCAGAAAAAGTAACAGAAATTATTGTAGAGCAATTAGGAGTTGATGCTTCAGAAGTAAACAACGATGCTCATTTCATCAATGATTTAGGAGCAGACTCTTTGGATACAGTAGAGTTAATCATGGAGTTTGAAAAAGAATTTGGAATTGAAATTCCAGATGAAGATGCTGAAAAAATTCAAACAGTAGGAGAAGCTATTAGTTATGTAGATAAAGCATTACCTGCTAGCTAATTCTTAAAATATAATCTCTGTTACTTTATTTTTATTAGTAGCAGAGATTATTTATTTTACTATCTTATCATTACATTAATAATTCTTTTTAATAAAGGATTATTATCCCTAAAATATATCAAAACAAAGATACATGAGAAGGGTTGTTATTACAGGTTTAGGAGCCATTACACCTATAGGAAATACTCTAGCTTCTTACTGGGAAGGTTTATCTCAAGGAAAAAGTGGTGCGGCACCTATTACATTATTTGATGCTTCTAACTTTAAAACACAATTTGCTTGTGAAGTAAAAGATTTTAAAGCAGAAGACTTTATTCATAGAAGAGAGGCTAGACGAATGGATAGATTTGCTCATTTTGCTATGGTTGTAGCAGAAGAAGCAATGAACGATTCTGGTATTGATACTTCTCAAATTGATTTGGATAGAGCAGGTGTAATATGGGGTGCAGGTATTGGAGGGTTAAAAACCCTTCAAGATGAAATTGCTGCTTATTCTACAGGAGATGGAAGACCTAAATATAATCCTTTTCTAATTCCTAAAATGATTCCTGATATTGCTCCAGGTTTAATTTCTATTAAATATGGATTTAGAGGAATCAATTATACAACTGTTTCTGCTTGTGCTTCTTCTTCACATGCTCTTATTAATGCATGCGATTATATAAAATTGGGTAAAGCTGATATTATTATTTCTGGTGGTTCCGAAGCGGCTGTTTGTGAAACAGGGATTGGAGGTTTTAATTCTATGAAAGCCTTATCTGAAAATAATGATGATCCTCAAACAGCTTCAAGACCTTTTGATGCTAATAGAAATGGTTTTGTTTTAGGAGAAGGAGGTGCTTGTTTGATTTTAGAAGAATATGAACATGCAAAAAAGAGAGGAGCTAAAATTTATGCTGAAGTTCTAGGTGGTGGTATGACCGCAGATGCTCATCATATTACAGCACCACATCCTGAAGGTTTAGGAGCAGCAAACGTAATGAAATTGGCTCTTAAAGATTCTAATATTGCTCCTGAAGATGTTAATTATATTAATGTTCATGGAACTTCTACACCATTAGGCGATATTGCAGAATCTCAAGCTATTAAAAAAGTATTTGGTGATGCTGCTTATGGACTAAATATAAGTTCTACAAAATCTATGACAGGTCATCTTTTAGGAGCCGCAGGTGCTATTGAATCTTTAGCATGTATTTTTGCTATTCAAAATAATTTAGTTCCTCCTACAATTAATCATTTTACAGATGATCCAGAAATTGATAATCGTTTAAATTTTACATTTAATACTGCTCAAGAAAAACCTATTCATATTGCATTGAGCAATACTTTTGGTTTTGGAGGACACAATACTTCTATTGTTTTAAAAAAATTGGACTAATTTATTTTGTTTTTTAAACCTATACAACGAACATATAATCGCTTTTTCTGTAAAGAAAAACTTCTCATTCAAAAAATGAGAGATATATTAGGTTATACTCCTGCAAATGTCCATTTATTTAAAAAATCATTTCTTCATAAGCCTGAAAAATTAGATAAATTTCAAGATGCTAGGAATAATGAGAGACTTGAATTTTTAGGTGATGCGATGCTAGGTATGGTGGTTGGTGAATATTTGTTTTCTAAATATCCAAGTAGTGATGAAGGGTTTTTAACTAAAATGAGATCTAAAATAGTTAAAAGAAAATCTTTAAATCAGATTGCTACAAAGATGGAATTAATTGATTTACTCCATCATTATAATCAAGGAATACGAATTAGTCCATCAATGTTAGGAAATTGTTTAGAGGCTTTAATTGGAGCGATTTATTTAGATGCAGGATTTCATGCTACAAGTAGATTTATAGTGAATAAAATGCTTCAAGGGGGGTATTTAAATATTCATGAATTAGAAACCTATGATGATAATTATAAAAGCCAATTATTAGAATGGTGCCAAAAAAATAATAAAATTGTAACATATAAAGTCATTAATAAATATAAGCAAGATAAAAGAGATCGCTTTAAGGTTGCTGTAATTATTGATGAAGAACAACTCGCTTTTGCTGATGATTATAATAAAAAATCAGCAGAACAAACTGCTTCTGAAAAAGCACTTTTAAGCCTTGGAGTATTAGAAAAAAATATCGATTAATATTTCCTAATACTATCTTAAAACGTCTTTTAAATATTTTAAATTTTCTTGATTAGAATCCAAATAAAAAGAATTAATAATATCTATCTTTTCCCTCCTTGTAAGATGTAAACTCATGGAAGCTCTATTAGAGCCTTTTCCTTCGTGGTAAGTAAATGGTATAAAATCAATAAAATCTTCTCCAAAAATTTCCATAGAATAACTGAGATAAGTATCATGTTCAAAATCTTGAACATCTACAATTCTTCTCATTAATCGAATAGGATTTATAGCTGATTCAATAAATCCTTGTCGTTCTGAAATGGGTTTATCTTGTGGATTACTCCCTCTAATCACTACAAAAACAACTCCACTTGTATTTTCTTTAATCCAATCTTTAAACACATGAATAAAACGAAATCCAGAATTTAATCCCATATTATCCATAAATCCTGCATCTGCCAATTCTATTCTAGGTTCTGTTGGAAGAGCAACATTCGGTAAAATATAAGGAAAGGAAGCATTAGCTCTTATGGCTGTTGTAAAACGTAAACTATCAGCTCCTTGTTTTTCTAATAATTTTCTAAAATCAATAGCATCACTACCAATTTCTTTCATTTGAGGACCATGTGGAGGAGTTGCCATATAAGAAACTCCTTGAGGAGAAATAATTAATCTTCTACCATCATTAACAATAGAAGGAGCTAAAAACATCATCGGAATTAAAGCATCTTCTTCAGGTTTTTGGTATGAAGCAATTGTTTTATTTAAAACATGATTCATATTCTGATTCATTTGCCATTCAAAAATATATCCTCTATCTTTTGGATATAATTGACCATTTTCTTCAAACCGTCCCCAAGGCATAAAAATATCATTAGAAACCACTGTAAAAATAACTGGATTGAGCAAATCTTTTCCTGTATCTTCTAAATATTGCTCTTCTAAAAGATTGATATTTTCATTTTGTTTTTTTCTTAAAACTAGCTCTCTATAATATGCTGCTCCAATCATTCCTCCAGAAGCTCCTGTAATTAGGGCAGTATGTTCAAAAAACTTTCCTGATGTTGCTTTATCTAATTGTTGAATTACTTGCATCGTCCAAAAAGAAGCTCTTAATCCACCACCACTCGTTCCTATTATAATTAATTTAGGTTTCTTTCTTAATAGACTTTTAGATGTTTTTTCTTTCCAGTTATTTAAAATATGAAGTGTATTTTTTTTATCTTCTTTAATATTTTTAGCAGAATGAATTTCATTCATTCTCTCATAAGTATATTCTGCTGGTTCTTTATCATAAATTAATCCAAAGGCTTTGTTTTTAGGATCAATCAAATCATGTTTTGTAATGGTATTAATGATTAATAAAAGTATGATTGTAAAAATAGTTGTCCATTTATGGAGCCAATAACTTAATACTCCTGCAACAGATGTAATTACAGAAAGGAAAATAAACCAACTTGCTCCAGCAGGAATTCTAAAATATGGATTTTCAATCATGTAACCCGTAATAATTAAAACCATAATACTTACAGATTGTACCACTATAGCATTTACATGATTTTGTCTAAAAACTTTTAATAAATATTTTTCTTCATAATGAGAAACATCTCTTACTGGACGCCACCTAAAAGATTCATTTAAATAAGAACGTACTTTGGAATAATTGGGAGATTTAATGGTTTCCATAGTAAGTGTTCTATTTCCGGGTATAATTGTTTTACTGAGGTTAGGTGGTTTTTCTTTATCGGGTTTTATAAAACTAAAAATATCTTTATTTGTGAATTGAAAATATATAATAGTAAGTATAAGAGTAGTTAAAAAACCAAACATAAAACCGACTACATTATTAATAATTCTAGCGGCATCCCAACATTCATAATACCATTGGAAATTAACTAATTTCCATAAATAAATGATTAAAAAAGTAAGGGGTATTAATGAATTATTCATAAAAAATTTAGTGAAGGGACGTTGTAAGGAAGCTAAAAAAGGAAATTTTGGAGAATGTAATATATAAGTTGTAATATTCCATGTGACCAAAAAACTACAAAAAGCTGCACCTAAAATTGCAAAACTCCAAAAGCCTACTTCACCTAAATATTCTGGGGTAAGCATGAGGTAAATCCAACCCATTTTCATACCTACTTTGCCTGTAGCAAATAACAAAGAAATCAACCATAAAAACAATAGAAAGAGGTTGCTCTTAAGATGGAGCAAAACGAGTTGAATTGGATATGTATAAAACCAATCATAAATTCGTTCTTTCATAATTGCTGTAAAAGAGTTTTGTTATGAAGTTTTTTATCGATAACTTCTATGAATTAAATGGTATCATGATTCATTAGTTTAATGACTCGAACAGATTCAATTTTTGTTTCACTTACCATCTCTAAAATAAATTTATATCCATCCCCTATATCAATAACTTGATCTTTTTCAGGAATAGTTCCTGTTGTCATAACGATATATCCAGACAAAGTATGGTACTCGCCTTCTGGAAAATTGATATATTCATATTTTTCATTGAGATAATCAATTTCCAAACGGCCCGAAAATAAATATTCATAATCAGAAATTTGTTCTTCTTGCTCTTCTCCAATATCGTGTTCGTCTTCAATTTCTCCAAAAATTTCTTCCAATATATCTTCCAATGTAATGATTCCAGAAGTTCCACCAAATTCATCTACTACGCAAGCAATGCTAATTCTTTCTCTGGTAAAAAGATTCATTAAATTATTAATTCTCATCGTTTCAGGAATAATAGGAATTTTACGCATTACTCCTTTAATGTTTTTAGGTTTATCTAATAAATATTGATGATGAACATATCCTATAACATCATCTATAGATTCTTTATATACAATAATTTTGGATAAATTAGATTCTATAAATAATTCTCTTAATTCTTCTACACTATCTGTAACTTCGACTGCCTTAATTTCAGTTCTAGGAATCATGCAATTTCTTACACGAGTTTGTTTCATATCTAATACATTACTAAACATTTCTTTGTCTAATAAATCATTATTATCGTTACCTATACTTGTAGATTCTACAAATTTTGCTAAATCTAAACGAGTAAATGCATCTTCTGTTTCTTCGGGAGGATGCTTAACAAATAATCTTAATACTTTTTCTGATAATCGAACCATTGACCAAGAAAAAGGAGTTAGAATCCATTTAAAAAAAGCAATGGGATATGCAAAAAAGAATAAAATTTTTGTAGCAAATAATCTAAAAAATAATTTAGGCAAAAATTCTCCGAAAATTAAAACAATAATTGTTGTTACGATGGTTAAGGGAATGGTTTTAATCAATAATTCTGGCATCCATGAAGGAGCAATAGAATTGAAAAAAGGATCAAAAAAAGGACTTAAGGCTAAGCCCATTAATGAAGAGAAAATAACTAAAGCTATATTATTTCCCACCAACATTGTACTTAAAAAATCATTCGGGTTATCATAAAAATCAGCAATAATGCTTCCTCTTCTTGTGCTTCTATTTTTTCTTACTTCAACACTTAATTTCCCAGCAGAAAAAAATGCTATTTCCATTCCTGAAAAAATCGCAGAAAGTATAAGAGTGATGACAATTCCTAAAATAATCCAGGTCATTGATTTAGTAATAAATTTTAAATAAGACTATCTCGAAATGTTGATAGTTTCAATGAAATTATAAATCTACTTCATAAATTTAAATAAATTTATAGATAAAAGCATTTGAAATCATATTACGACTAATGATTTCGAAAAATTTTACAGCAAAATTCCTTTTTAACCTATTCCAATATCTGTAATTACATCAATTGCTTCTTGATATGTTTTTGAAGCATCAGCATTTGTACCAAAAGCAAAAACTGCTTTTTCACAGGTTTGAATTAATTCCATAAAACGAGAAATATGTTCTTGATTAGCTCCTGATTGAATTAATTTTTCTTGAACATTGTTTTTAGATAATTCTGAACCTGGAATATTAAATTTATCAATGACATAGCCTAAAAGAGCTTTTGAAGTTTCATCATAAAAAGAACGATGATTTCCTTCTTTCAAATATTTTTCAGCGATAGCTAATTTTTGTTTTGCTACTTTTTTTGCTTTTCTACTTTTTTCAGCAATAGGATCAATTTCAGGACGAGTAGATAACCAATATTTATATAATGAAGCTCCTATTAATATCATAAAAGGTAAACTTACTAAAAGCCAAAAACCAAATGTTCCTACAAAATGGCTTTTCTTTTGTGTTCTAATTTGTGTTTTAATATATCGAATATCTCGTTCTACTTTTTTAGGTTCTACAGGCTTTACATTTACGTTTGCATTGTGTTTTCCTTGTCTTATATTGACTTGAAATGTAGCAGGATAATCAATAATAAACTTACTAGAATCTGGATTATAATAACTAAATTCTGGTCGTAAAGAATATTGTCCTGGTACTTTAGGAAGAATTAAATATTCAAATGTTTTTTTACCATATAATTCTCCATAGTTTTCTCCTTTATCTTCTTCTATTAAATTAGGATCATATACTTCAAATGTATCAGATACAACTAGCTTAGGAGCGGTGACTCTTTTAATATCTCCATTACCTGTAATGGTTAATTTTAAAGTAATCGCTTCATCTGTTGAAGCTTCTGTTTTATCTAAAATTGCGGTAGCCATATAATGATTTCCAACAGCTCCCGAAAAAGATTCAGGAATAGGTCTTGGTAAAGATTTTACTTGAATATCTAAAGGATTAGTATTGATAATTTCTGAACGTGTTGGTCGTATTAAAGAAAATACATTTTTACGAGAAGGTTGCCCCTCTATTGGGAGAGCCACTCTAAAAGTCATAGGATCAATGGTTAGAGTTCCAGTTTGTTGTGGATATAATGCCATTCTTTTAATTATTTTAGAATGGTATTGTTTTCCATTAATTACAACTTGTTCTGTAAGACCATTATATCGTCTTATAGTAGAAACAAAAAAACCATCATAAGTGGGTTCTTCTACAATTCCATAATGATCTACTTCTGTTGAAAAATAAACCCTATAATCTAATGTCACTTGTTGCCCAGGAACAACAATAGAATCACTTACTTCTGCTTTAATAAATACTTCTTGTTTATTATCTATAGATTTTTGACCTTTTTTACTTTCTAAAACTTCTACAATAATAGGTTTTGTTTTAAAGGTTTTTCCGCCAATATTAATCGAAGCAGGTTCTATAGTTAGCTTGCCTTTTTTCTTTGGTTGAATATAGTAAGAATATGTTGTACTTCTTGAAATACTTCCATTTGTTATATTGGTACTAGAAGAAACATTTTGACCACTCATTAATTTAAAATTCTTAAATGCTGGTGGTTTAAAATTAGTTCCACTAGAATTATTAACAACAAAAGAAACTTCAAAATAATTTCCTAATAATACTTGCTTTGCTGTAGAATATGCTTGAAAAGACACATCATTTCCTTGTGCTATAATTCCTAAAGGAAGCACTAGTAGAAAAAATAATATATATATTTTAGACAATGATTTCATTTATATACGATAGGTTTTCTTTTTTTTCTTTTTCGTTGTTTTTTCTTCTTCTTGTTCTTCGTTTCCGGGTGCTTTTCTAGGAAAAGAAAACGGCTCTCTTTTTATAAAAAAGTCATCAAATTGATCTTTTGAAATGGGTAGTTTATATCCTTTAATTACAGGTATATTTTTAATTTCAGTTTTGAATGGTTTATCATCTACAAAAACTGTAGCACTAGGAATAACAATATTTCCTTCTTCTTTAGCTTTAACTCTGTAAGTATAACTCATTTCAGAAGAAGAAGTTCCATTGATAAATGTATGGCTAGAGGTAAAATTAGGTCCTCCTACAATTTGAAGTCCTTTTAACTCAGGAAGATCAAAACCTTTTCCTTGTGCATTTTTTAATATAAATGAAATATTAAAAACTTCTTGAGGAGGGACTGTATCAGGTACAATAAGAGTAAAAGAAACTTCGTCTTGTGCTAACAAATATGTAGCAAAAAATAATTGTATTATGATTAAGGTATATTTCATTAGATTATAAATTTATTACCAATCTTTATCAGATTTATATTGATTATATTGTTCTTTTTTAAGTTTTTCTTGCACCTTTTTTTCTTCTTCATCCATTACTTTTAATTGTCGAAGCACTTCTTCTTTCGTCATTTCTTCAGGAGTAGGCATTTCCTCTTCTTTTCCTTCTTGAGATTGAGAATTTTGTTCTTCTCCCTCTTCTGAATCTTTTTCCTTTTGTTCATCTCCTGCTTGTTGCTGTTGTTGTTCTTGTTTTTCTCCTTCTTGCTCCTCTTGTTGTTGAGATTGTTGCTGTTCTTGTTGTTCCCCTTCTTGTTGTTCTTTTTCTCCTTGTTGCTGTTGTTGTTGCTGTTGTTCTTGCATTTGCATTTGACGAATAGCATATTGCAAATTTTGCTTCGTTTCCATATCTTGAGGATTTAACCGAAGAGCATTTTTATAGGCTTCAATTCCTTGAGCCAAATCGTTTTTACTGACATAAGTATTTCCTAAGTTATGGTATGCTTTAGATTTTGTATCATTATCTTTAGCATTTTCTATTGCTGCAAGATATTCCGCTGCTGCTTTTTCCAAGCGTTTATTCATTTGCTCTTTTTCTTCTTCATTGAGTACATTAGGATCAATACTTTTATAAATTGCATTCCCTCTATTATAATGTCCTTTTACACTATTAGGATTTTTTTCAATAGCTCTTAAATATTCTTCATCAGCACCAGAATAATTTCCTTTTTTATAGGCTTGATCTCCTTTACGAAGAGCTTTGTGATCATTTTGTGCTTGTACTGTAATTGACAATATCAAAATTGATATTAATATAGTATAAATTTTCATGTTCATAATATACAATATTTTAATGAATCATATTGAATAACATTGTGATTTAACTAAAGATGTCTCTACCCGAAAGAATGTTGCTTTTACGATAGGAGATTAAGAATTCAATAACTAAAAATAATATAGCAGGAATTAAAAATATCCAAAAATAGCTTTCATATTCATCAAACATTCGTTCTTCAAATTCTCTTTTTTCAATTTCTTCTACCTTATTTTTTAGTGCATTTAAAACAGCTTCTTCTCCAGATAACACATTATAATATTTACCTCCTCCTGCTTCTGCAACTTGAGTTAACATTTCTTCATTTAATTGAGAACGAACTAATTCGCCATTTGCGTCTCTTTTAAAATCATTATAATTATTAATTTTAATAGGAACATAAGCTCCTTCAGGTGTTCCTGTTCCTATTGTAAAAATAATCATTCCTTTTTCATGTGCTTTTTTTGCTGCTGCAATTGCTTTTTCATCATGATTCTCTCCATCAGAAATAATGATAAGAGCTTTATGTTGATCATTATCTTGTTCAAATGCCAATTCTGCCATTCCAATAGCAGCATCGATAGATGTTCCTTGTGTTAATATTTGTTCTGGATGGGCACTATCTAAAAATAAACTTGCTGCTGAATAATCTATTGTCAATGGCATGTGTAAATGAGCTGCTCCAGCAAAAATAATAACACCTACTCTATCTCCAGCTAATTCTTGTACCAATTTCCGGGCAAATTTTTTAGAACGTTCTAAACGACTTGGAGCAATATCTGTAGCATTCATACTCCAAGAAATATCTAGGGCAATCATCAAATCAGCACTTTTTCTTTTTACTTTTTCTCTTTTACTTCCCCATTGAGGATTTGCCCAACTTAATGCTAAAAAAGCAATCGCTAAAATGATAAAAATAAATTTAAAACTATATCGAATTGATGAAAATTGAGGCATGAGTCGTTCTATTAGATCTTGATTTCCTAAACGATTGATAGCATTCTTTTTAGAGCGAATTGCCCAAAAAAATAAGATGATAAGGATAGGAATTATCACCAATGCTATTAAATATATAGGATGTTCTAATCTAAACATTTTTTCTATTTAAGGTATTGAACGCAAAAATGTATATTTTAAAGTCATTTCAATAAAAATAAAAATCATAGCCCAAAGAACAAAAGGATGAAATGCTTCACTATGTCTTTTTATTGTTGTAATTTCTATTTCTGATTTTTCTAATGTATTAATTTCATCATATATTTTTTGAAGACTTTCATTATCAGTAGCTCTATAGTATTTTCCTCCTGTTAAATTAGACATATGAATCAATAAATCTTCATCAATTTCTACGGTAACTAATCCAAAAACATATTCTCCATCTGAACGTTTTCTTACAGGAGCTAAAGCATCTCCCATGGTACCTACACCAATAGTATATACTTTTATACCTAAAGCTTTTGCCATATTAGCAGCATCTACAGGATCATAATATCCTGCATTATTCATTCCATCTGTTAAAAGAACAATGACTTTACTTTCTGATTTGCTATCTTTAATTCTATTAACGGCTGTTGCCAAGCCCATTCCTATAGCTGTTCCATCATTAATAATTCCACATCGAATTTGTCCTAAAAAATTAAGCAACATTCTATGATCTGTAGTAGGAGGACATTGAGTATAAGCTTCTCCAGAAAAAACAACCAATCCAACTCTATCAAATTCTCTTTTTTCAACAAACTGAGCAGCTACTTCCTTACTTGCTTCAAGGCGATCGGGTTTAAAATCTTTTGCTAACATACTACTCGATAAATCCATAACCATCATAATATCAATTCCTTCACCTTTAACTTCTTCTTTTTTATGAATTTTTTGAGGTCGTGCTAAAGCAATAATTAATGCACTTAATGCTAATAATCTCAAGATTGGAGGTAAATACATTCTCAACCATCCTCTTACAGAATGAGTTGAAAAAGATTGTAAACTGGAAATTCTAAAATCAGCATAACGATTGGTTCTAAGATATAAAAAATATAATCCAGCTAATATTGGAATTAATATTAAACCGAATAATATCCAACAATATTCAAAATGTAAATTTCCTATGTTACAAGCTAATATCATTCTGTATGTTGTTCATTTTTGTTTTCCTCATTATTTTGAGGAGGTAAAACAATTTGCTTTGTTGAATGAATAAAATCTGTTAGTATTTGTAATGATTTTTGATGTGTTTCTTCATTAGGTTTTACTTTAGCAAACTTAACCATATCTGCTGTTTTAAGCATTTGTATTAATGTCTCTTTTTGCTCTTCATTAATATCTTTATGTTCCAAATCATGAGTAATTTCTTGTATTACAGATTCCAAAGCATTGATATGATACCTATTTTCTAAATATTCTCTAGAGATATATGACAATTCTGAATAATAAGGTTTTATTTTTTCATTTTGCCAAAGTTCTTGTTGTTCTAATTGTTTTATTTTTTCTAAAGCTATAATATGAGCAGGTAGAATTATTTTTTTCTTTTCAACAACAACAGTTTCTTTATTTGATTTTCTTTTCATCAAAAAGAAAATTAAAAATCCTAATAAAATAATTATTCCTAAAGGAATTAAAACATAGGGCAACCAATCGCTTACCTTCATGGGCTCTTCTATAATATCTTTGATAGGTAAAAGTTGTGCCATTGTATCTACTTCTATAGATTTGACTTCTAGATATATTTTATTAGAATATGCCTGAATATTGTTGTTGCTTACAAATAAAACAGGAGGGATGATATGATTTCCTTCCTCAAAACTTGTAATTCGTATTGATTGTTTAATTTTTTGAATATTCCCTTCTTGAATTATTTTGGGTGAATAGGTATCTAATACTTCAATTTGTTCTACAGTATCTAATAATAAATTAAAATCTGTGGCTTGAATTGTAATTGACTTGGGTTTAGAAATATAAAAATGAAGTAATATTTGATCTCCTATTAAGATCTTATTAGTATCTATTGCAGCAGTTACTTTTATCTGAGCTTGTACAGATAAAGCAGTAGCAAAAAAAATTAATATGACTAATAATTTTCTCATCATTACATAAAGATTGCGAAGATCGTAAATCGTTGTTGATAAATAAAATCTTTTTAGCAAGAATTAACAAGATTTTATAATTTTCAACAAATATTGGCAATGATTATTAGTTTTACTACATTTTTAACAACTCTATACTGAATTATAGAGTTGCTAAAATGTAAGGGAAAGAAATTGTAATGCATTTTAATTGTTCATAGTTGTGGAAATATTTTGCATGTGTTTGAAAACTAAAAGTTATCAATTTTAACTTCTTTGTATTTTTTTTAACGGTACTTTATGAAAATGAGTTTCAATAAAAAGCAAAGCTTAGACGAATGCTTGGATTTATCCGATTGATACAAGAACTTTAGTAGGTATATAAGAGCCTGTTTAAAATAACTTTTACTATTTTTAACATCATCTAAACAAGCTTTAAAACACATTGATATTTTTTAAGATACTTAGATAATGAAAAAAACATTTGGGTTTATATTATTTTTTATCACTGTCTTTTTTTCTTGTTCTTCTCCTTTTGATGTAAAGAAAGAGAGCTTTAAAACTACAGGAAAGAATGTATTAATTGAGATAGAATATCCTAAAGCTTCTGGAAAAAATTCTTCTTCTTTCAATAATATCACTCATGAAATATTAACTACAAGAATCAAAGAGTTTAAGGAATACATTAGCGATTATCAAGCTTATGGTGTGCGGAAATTAATTGGAACCTATAAAGTTTTAGAATGGTCAGATTCTATTTATTATGTACAACAATCTTTTGAAATTGACATGGAAGGTTCAGATTTGATAGATCTTCAATATTATTTTAATGATACAAAATATCATATAATCAAGGGAATTAAAATCAATCAATAAAATGAAAAAAATAATACTTTTATCACTAATATTTATCTATATGTTTAGTTGTAATGATTCTTCTAAAAAAGAGAAAGAGGTAGAAAATACTTCTCCTCCTAAAATAGAAAAAACACCTGAAGAAGATTTAGGAAAATTTGGATTCAAAAATAATACTCAACCTAAAAAAAATCCTGTTGTTTCTTCTAATCAATTGTCTATTGTTATTGTTCCAGATGATAATGCTGTAGAGGGATTCATGTATCGTTTTGAAAAAATAAATAATAGTTGGGTAAGACAAGGACATATATATCAAATAAATATTGGTAAAAATGGTTTAGCTTGGGGAAATGGTGAATTAGAAAATCATGTAAAAAGAGGATTTAATAAGCAAGAAGGAGATGGAAAAGCACCTGCTGGAATTTTTTCTTTTGGGAGTGCTTTTGGTTATGCTAAAAAAGAAGAAGCGAGTTTTATTAAAATGCCTTATATCCAATCTACTCAAACCTTATTTTGTGTAGATGATAGCCAAAGTGAATATTATAATCAAGTGGTGAATAATGAGGATGTTAATGAAGATTGGAAGAGTGCTGAAGATATGTTGAGAAAGGATGATTTATATAAATGGGGCATTTTTGTGAATCATAATACTCCTGCTGTATCTGAAGGAGGTTCTTGTATTTTTATTCATATTTGGAGAGGGAAAGGAAAGGGTACTGCGGGTTGTACTGCAACAACAGAAAAAAATATTTTAGAATTATTACGATGGTTAGATCCTAAAAAAGATCCTAAAATGATTTTAATTACAAAAAAGGAATATCCTACTTTTCAAAAATGGTTTTCTTTACCTGAATTAGAATAATTTTTTTATTCTATTCCTTTTATTTTATTTTCAATTTTTGTAGTAGAATATCCATCTACAAAGGGGATTACTTTTACCGTTCCTCCTCCTTGAATTACTTCTTGGTATCCTACTATATTTTCGGCTATATAATCTCCTCCTTTTACTAATATATTGGGTTGTAATAATTGAATGAGTTTCAAAGGAGTTTCTTCTTCAAAAAAAATAATAGCATCTACAAAAAATAAAGAAGCAAGAAGATAACTCCTTGTATTATTATCATTAATAGGTCTGTGATTTCCTTTTATTTTTTGTACGGATTGCTTTGAATTTAATCCTATAATTAAATAATCTCCTAAATCTTTTGCTCTTGATAAATAAGAGATGTGTCCGTAATGTAATATATCAAAACAACCATTAGTAAAAACAATTTTTGCTCCTGTTTGTTTCCAAGAAATTACTTGTTGTTTTGCTTGTTCCCAATCCCATATTTTAGATTGTATTTTATGTAGATTTTGTTGTTTCAACTTGAGGCTTCTTTTTTAAAAATTTCATTACAAAAGGAAGGATCATTAACCCTAATAAAATATTAGAAAAATAAATGGGCCAAAAAGCAATATTAGAAAAAGAAAAAGCATCTCCTTGTTCTAAATTATAAAATTGAAACAAACATGTTGTTACTAAAACTTGATAGGCTCCTATTCCTCCAGGAGAAGGGATTAAAATTCCTAATGTTCCAAATACAAAAACAATTAAACCTGTAGCTAAAGATAAATTTTCAGTAGGAGCAAATGCTAAAAATGATATATAGGTCATTAAATAATACATCATCCAAATATTAATGGAATGAAAAAGAAATACCCCTGGTTTTTCAACTTTTTTGATAGAAATAATTCCTTCCCAAAAACCTTTTATTTTTTCTTCAAAAAAACGATAAATCTTTTTTTCTTTTAATTTTTTTCTAAAAATAAAAAGAGTGATTACTCCTAGTATTCCTAATATTCCTACTACCCATGTAATTGGATTTGCTAATAATTTTTCGAAAGGATTATTGGCCTCTTTGCTGATGTAATTATAAAGTATTTCATATTCAATAATAAATCCTAGAACAATAACTAATGCTAAACAAAATAAATCGATTGCTCTTTCAGCAGCAATAGTTCCAAAAACTTTTTCAAGGGGAGCTTTATTCGTAAATGTAATATAACTTGGGCGTAATATTTCTCCTGAACGCGGAAGCAAAGAATTTGTAAAATATCCTAGTGTTACAGCAATAAATGCAGTTGCAAATTTAGTAGGATGACCTATGGTTTTGAGCATCATTTGCCAACGAAGTGTCCGACTTATATTACTAATATTATATAAACATACTGCAACAAAAATCCAAATCCATTTTGCTTGACTAAAATCAGTAATTAATTTTTGAGATAGGCTACAATCTTCTGGAGCAATATTATTATTTGCACAATAAATTTGAAAAGAATTTTCTTGACTAAGATATAACCAATATAAAATTCCTCCACCAATTCCTAAGAAAAGGAAAAATTGTAAAATTGTTTTGAAAGTTGGATTCAATAGTTTAGATTTTATACAACTTAAATTATGCTAATAAGTTTTTATCGTTTGGAAAAACGGAAATAGGTTTAAATTTTTGAGCTTCTTCAACAGTCATTAATGCATAAGAAATAATGATTACTATATCTCCTACAGCAACTTTTCTAGCCGCCGCACCATTCAAACAAATCACTCCAGAACCTCTCTCTCCTACAATAACATAAGTTTCTAGGCGTTCACCATTATTATTATTTACAATTTGAACTCTTTCGCCCTCAACAATATTTGCAGCATCCATTAAGTCTTCATCAATAGTAATACTACCCACATAGTTAAGATCTGCTTGTGTAACAGTAGCTCTATGAATTTTAGATTTAAAACGTACGATTTGCATATTTTTATATTTATTTTTTAGTTAAGCCCAAACTTTACAACCTTCTGTACAGTTCGTGCATATATCTATTTTATCTCTACCTTTTAAAAGCATTTTTCTAAAAGATTGATATTCTTTTCCATGCCAAAGTTCTTTAAAAGATTCCTTTTTCAAATCTCCTAATTCATGTTCTGCATCTTTATCAAAACAACAAGGAACAACGACTCCATCCCATGTGATAACACAAGAATGCCATAATTTCCAACAATGGTTGAGTAATTCATTTTTTACAATATACTTTCCATTATCTTGTTGTGTATATCTAGAATATTTATCTATAGTCGGGATGAGTTCGTTTCCATTTTCATAATCATAAATTTGAGCCGTTTTGAGTTTTACCTCATCTACTCCAATTTCTTTTGCTAAACGATAAATTTCTGGTATTTGATGTTCATTAGGTTTTACTACTAAAAATTGAAAAATAAGATGGGGTGTTTTAGAATTCATTTTCTTTTTCCACTTGACCATATTCTTTGCCCCAGCTAAAACATTTTCTAAATTTCCTGCTTTTCTATAATTTTCATATACTTCTTGTGTAGTACCATCTACAGAAATAATCATTCTATCTAATCCCGATTCTATTGTTTTTTTTGCATTTGTATCATTTAAAAAATGTCCATTGGTTGAGGTAATTGTATAAATGCCTTTATCCGAAGCATATTTTACCATATCTAAGAACTTAGGATTGATATAAGGTTCTCCTTGAAAATAAAAAATGAGATACATTAAATTTTGATGCAATTCATCAATCATTTTTCTAAAAAAGTCTTCTTTTAAATTTCCGGTAGGTCGAGAAAAAGCTCTTAATCCACTAGGGCATTCAGGACATCTTAAATTACAAGCAGTAGTAGGTTCTATAGATACTGTAAAAGGCATTCCCCATTGAATAGGTTTCTTAGTCCATTTTGTAATATAAAATGAAGTTATAACTTTTATCGCATTCCAAATTCTTTTAAGACTCAGTTTTGAAATAAAATTGAAAGAATCTTTATAATAGAATGATGACATTATTTTTACCTTTTCTTTTAAACGCTATTGAATTCAATAGTGTTCTATATTTTGTAAAAAATAAAGGGTTGAAACAACCCTTTATTTAAACATTATTTTTTAAACACTTCAATATTCTTTGTTTCTACAACTAAATCTGTAAATTTTCCTTTAAATCGAGTTGCTTTTACAATATGATTATCAATCCAATGATAATTACCTCCTCTTGGTTTGTTCATCAATAATCCATGATATTTAAAATTGTGTTTTTTAAGCCATGTTTCTGTTATTTCACGATGTGCTTCTGTTCGAGAAGTAAAAAAAGTAATAATATGTCCTTCTTCATACCATTTATTACATATTTTTAAAGCATCAGGATAGGGCATTACCGTCCCCATTCTTTCTGGTTCTTCATTAGGAACATCATCACAAACAGTTCCATCTATATCAATGAGATAATTTTTTACATTTTCAGGTAAAATAGGGCTAATTGTTTCGCCCTTTTCATTGAATAATTTTTTTAATTCATGATTATTATTCTTATCCATATCTGATTTTACATAGCTTAAAATAAGCTGCAAAAATACGATTATTTCTATTTATATTCTTCTAAAAGAATTATAATCATCTCTATTTAGATGATTCAAATCAAAAATATAGCTTTTAAAGTGAAATTTTGTATCAAATTTATGGTTCTTTTATTTTATAAATAGAAGGTATTGAAATAGTCAAAACGACTTTTTTTAGTACTTATATTGTCACAATTTTAAAAATTTATTCAAAAAATTTGCATTTTTATATAAATAAACATATATTTGTGACGTGATAAAATTAAAACTAGGGTCTCTTACACAAAATACTACTTAATCCTTCTCTTTCTTAAAGAAGGATTTTTTTTATTAAAAAAGCTCTTTCATCATTATGATAAAAGAGCTTTTAATATTATATCACTTTTCAGTAATATTATGCTTGATTAGGAATATCTTGTTTAGAAAATTCATATAATTCATTTGCTTCTTCTTCTTTAAATTTCATAACTAAATCTAAAGCATCAGGAACAACATCACTTAACATCGCAACAAGAGAATCTTTTTTTGCATTTTTAATAGCATAAGTTATGGCTTCTTTTTCAGAAGGAATAATCGTGATTTTTTTATTAGGATCTTTTTCTAAAATTCCTTTTTTGAGTAGAGCAATTAATGTTTCTTCTGTTTGTCCTCTCAAGTTTTTATCTTGTCTAATAATAACCTCATCAAACATATCAGCAGCAAGTTGCCCCATTTCGATATTATCCTCATCCCTTCTATCTCCAATCCCTGCAATAATTCCTACTTTTGGAGAGCCATCTAAATTTTCAATAAATTTTTGAAGCGCTCTCATTCCCGCAGCATTATGAGCGTAATCTACTAAAACTTTAAAGTTTTTGAAATTAAACATATTTAAACGCCCTGGCGTTTGAGATGGAGAAGGAATAAATGTTGTGATAGCTAATTTTATATCATCTAATCTAAAACCTCTAATGTATCCTGTAAGAACTGCAGGTAAAATATTTTGGATCATAAATGTAGCTTTTCCTCCAAAAGTTAAAGGAACATTGACTGCTTTAGCTACTCTCATTTTCCATTCTCCTTTACATATTGTAATAAAGCCATTTTCATAAATAGCAGAAAGACCTCCATTTCTAGCATGTCTTTTTACTCTAGCATTATTCTCATCCATTGAAAATAATGCTATGCTGCCTTTCACTTCTTTTCGCATTTCATAGACTAAATCATCATCAGCATTTAAAATAGCTGTTCCAGTAGGTAATACAACTTCAGGAATTACTCCTTTTAAACGAGCTAATTGTTCTAATGTATGAATCCCTTTGAGACCTAAATGATCGGCTGCTACATTGGTAACAATCCCAATATCACAATTATGAAATCCTAGTCCTGCCCGAATTAGTCCTCCTCTTGCCGTTTCTAAAACAGCAAAATTAACGGTAGGATCTTTTAATACAAATTCCGCACTAACAGGTCCAGTACAATCACCTTTCATCATGAGTTGGTTTTGGATATATACTCCATCAGAAGTGGTAAACCCTACTTTATATCCCATCATTTTAACCATGTGAGCAATTAAACGAGTAGTGGTCGTTTTTCCATTTGTCCCTGTAATAGCTACAATAGGAATTCTAGAGCTTAGCCCTGGAGGAAATAGCATATCTATTACATTAGCGGCTACATTTCTAGGTAATCCCTCTGTTGGAGCAAGGTGCATTCTGAAACCAGGACCAGCATTTACTTCTAAAACAGCACCACCTGTTTTTTCTAAAGGAATACTGATATCAGAAGTCATAATATCTATTCCACAAATATCTAAACCTATAACTCTAGAAATTCTTTCCGCCATAAAAATATTATCAGGATGAACTATATCCGTAACATCTGTTGCGGTTCCTCCTGTACTTAAATTAGCAGTATCTTTTAAATTAAAAACTTCTCCTTTTGGTAAAATGGTATCTAAAGTATAACCTTTTGCTTCTAGAAGGTTTTCAGACATTCTATCAATTTTAATCATGGTTAAAACTTTTTCATGTCCATAACCTCTTCTTGGATCAGAATTAATCACATCTACTAATTCTTTGATAGTTGATGTTCCATCTCCAACAACATGTGCTGGAGTTCTTTTTGCTGCGGCAACTAATTTATGATCAATCACTAATAATCTATAATCATCACCTGTAATATATCGTTCTACGATTACAGAATTAGAAACTTTCTTTGCTGCAGCTAATGCTTCGACAGCTTGTTCCCATTCTGTAATATTAATAGTTATTCCTCTTCCATGATTGCCACTAATAGGTTTTATTACAACAGGGTATCCTATATAATCTATAGCATCTCTAAGACCTCGTTCTGTTTTAATAATATCTCCTTTAGGAACAGGAACTTCTGCTTGTTCTAGTAAGTGTTTTGTATCTTCTTTATCACAAGCAATTTCTACACCAATAGAACTTGATTGACTCGTTACAGTTGCTTGAATTCTTTTTTGGTTTTCTCCATATCCTAATTGACATAATGAATAACGATTTAAACGAATCCAAGGGATATTTCTACTTTGAGCTTCACGAATAATAGAACCCGTACTAGGTCCTAATCGTTCTCTTTCTCGAATCTCTCTCATTTCTTGAATATCTTCTTGTAAATCATACGAAGAAGCATCAACTAAGGCTTGGGCAATTCTTACAGAAGCTTTAGCAGCATAACGCCCTACCTTTTCTTCCATATAATTAAATACAACATGATATACTCCTTCTTCTCCATAAGATCTAGTCCTTCCAAATCCAACATCCATTCCTGCTAGAGTTTGAATTTCTAAAGCTATATGTTCTATAACGTGTCCCATCCAAGTTCCTTCTTGAACTCTTTGAAAAAACCCACCTGCTTCTCCTACAGAACAACGATGGCTATACATAGAGGGAAACATCTCTTTTAATCGTTCATAAAAACCATCAATTTTATTAGTAGGTTTCTGTTCTAGCTCCTCAATATCTAATGTCATAACTATTAATTTATGACGGCGAATGGACCAATAATTCGGTCCTCTCATGGCTCTAATTTCTCGTATTCTCATATTGTTTTGATTTATATAAATAAGTTGACATTGATAAATATAGGAATAGACTTTAAAAGTATAACAAAAAGTATAAAAATCTTATAAAAAAAGAATCAATTAGCTTTTTTTCTATATAAAAAATTGGAATAGAACTACCTTTGTATTTTTTTAATAGAAAAAATAGATATGAGACTGAAAGGAACTCTTATCCCTATTGGAGGGAATGAAGATAAAGGTTTAAATCAAGATGAAAGACATACTTTAGATTTTGTTCATGAGGGTATTTTAAGTCATGTAGTGAAAGAAGGAGGAGGAAAGGATGCTTTTATTGTAGTTATTCCTACTGCTTCTAGTATTCCTGTAGAAGTAGGTGAAAATTATCTTTCTGCATTTGGAACGTTAGGATGTAAAAATATAACGATATTAGATATTCGAGAAAGAGGGGAAGCTTTTGAAGAAAAAAATATTAATTTGATTTCAAATGCTAATATTATTATGTTTTCTGGAGGAGATCAATCTCGTATTAGTGATATTATAGGAGGAAGTCCTATTCATACTATAATATTGAATCGGTTAATTAATGAAGAGGGATTTGTTGTTGCAGGAACGAGTGCTGGAGCTATGGCAATGTCAACAGAAATGATTTCTGGAGGAAGTAGTACTGAGGCTCTCCAAAAAGGAGCTGTTCGAATGCGAAAGGGATTAAATTTGATTCCAGAACTGATTATTGATTCTCATTTTATTCAAAGAGGTCGTTTTGGAAGAATTACAGAAGCTGTAGCAAAATTTCCTCATTTAATGGGTGTTGGTTTAGCTGAAGATACTGGTTTAGTATTAAAAAAAGGAAATGAATTTAAAGTGATTGGTTCTGGTATGGTTATTCTTTTTGATCCCAGCGAATTATCTCATAATAATGAAGAAGTTTTAGAAATAGGAACACCGATGTCTATCTTTAATTTAAAAGTGCATGTACTTTCAAATAGTGATCGATTTATTATTGATAAAAGACAATTAGAAGTATTGCCAATAGATGCTCCTTTTGAATAGTTTTTCCAATAATTCTGAAGCTTGATCATAAACTACCAATTGTTCTAACAAGTATAACATACTTTGCATTTGTTTACTTATCCCAAATTTGGACGTACTCTAGGATAACACCTGAGTTTTGATAAACCTCAATCTTGCTTAGGTTCATCAAAAAATATTTATGCATATCTTTGATGAATAGTTTTAGGAAAAATACAATAGAAATCGTTTAAAGTTACGAATCATTAAAATGAAAAAAACGATAAAAGATATCATTATTATTTTTATTATAACTATT
>JAHDII010000018.1:8990-22531 GCA_020630895.1 Saprospiraceae bacterium | reverse complement strand
ATAAACCCATAACCAACTAAGATTTAAAATTAAAACATTATGAAAAATATAGCTATCATATTATTATCTATTACCATTGCCTTTTCTAGTTGTAAATCTTCTAAAAAGGGAAGTTCTGCTAGTACTTCTTCTAAATTTAATTTTGAAAAATCATCTAGTTTAGCAACTGTTTTAGAAAAAGCAAAACAAGAAGATAAATTGGTATTTGTAGATTTTTATACTTCTTGGTGTATGCCTTGTAAAATGATGGACGCCGATGTTTTTTCAGATAAAGATTTAGCTCGTTTTTTTAATAAAGAATTTATTAATTACAAAGTCAATTGTGAAAAAGGAAATGGGCCTACCCTAGCGACGGTTTATGAAGTTAGAAATTATCCAACATTGATGTTTTTAGATCAAGAAGGAAATGTTTTAGTGAAACACATTGGAGCTGCTTATCCTACAAAAATGAATGAATTGGCTGAAAATGCTTTGGCTAAAGCTCGTTAGAAATTTATCTTCCAAAATCATCTTGTAGTCTTACTATATCATCTTCATCAGAAGGATGTTTAGGATCGGTATGTTGCCATATTTCTGCTAGGATTCCTACTTCATCCAATCCTACTAAGCGGTGACGCTCTCCTTGTTGTAATGTTATTTTTTCTCCAACAGATAATATTTCAACTTCTCCTTGTTCATCTGTCAAACTTTTAATCACTCCTACTTTTCCTTCAATGACTTTCCATACTTCAGAACGACGAAAATGATATTGCCAAGATAATCTTTTATCAGCTTGTACAATTAATATTTTGGGGCTCACTTTAGCCCCTTTAGTCAAATCTTGTATTTTTTCTTCAGGAAAATATAATGATATAAATTTTGAAGCTTGTTCTTCTTCTATTACAATAAAACCTCCCCAAGGACGATTAAAATCTTTTCGTTCTATATTAAAGCCCCTTTTGAGTATTTTTTGTTCTATCTTTTTGAAAATATCTTTGCTCATATTATCTAAAAACCTTTATGGATTATATGGTTATTTTGATTAATACATTAATAAATCTCCTATTTTTTTAGACACTTTTTCAATAGAAGGCAACATTGTTTCTTCTAAAACGGAATTTAAAGGAATAGCAGGTACGTTTACAGCACCTATAGTCATCACTGGAGCATCTAAGTATTCAAAACAATTTTCTTGAATTTTACCTGCTAATGCTCTTACAAAAGAATTTTCAATCGTTTCTTCTGTAATGACTAAACATTTATTATGTTTTTTAACTGCTTCAAAAATAGTGGTTTCATCTAAGGGGTTTAAGGTACAAAGGTCAATAATTTCTATTTTACCTTGATAGTTTTTAGCGGCATTTAATGCCCAATGAACTCCCATTCCATAAGCAATAACAACTAGAGATTCTCCTTTGTCGATATTTTTTTGTTCTGCTTGTAAAACAGATTTTGCTTGACCAAAAGGAAGAATATAATCTTCATCAGGTAAAATTGTTTTTGCAGCATCTGTTCCTTTTACTTTAGACCAATATAAGCCTTTATGTTCAAAAATAACTACTGGATTGGGATCATAATAAGCGGCTTTCATTAAGCCTTTTAAATCTGCTCCATTACTAGGATAAGCAATTTTTACTCCTTTAATATTTGCGACTACAGATTCTACACTAGAAGAATGATAAGGTCCTCCACTTCCATAAGCTCCAATAGGAACTCTTAAAATCATACTTGCTGCCCATTTTCCATTAGATAAATAATAAGAGCGACTGACTTCTGTGAAAAGTTGGTTAAGCCCTGGCCAGATATAATCTGCAAACTGTACTTCTACAATTGGACGTAAACCTACGGCTGACATTCCTACTGTAGAGCCGACAATAAATGCTTCTTGAATTGGAGTATTAAATACTCTATCATCTCCAAATTTTTGAGCTAAAGTAGCAGCTTCTCTAAATACTCCTCCTAAGCGTCCTCCCACATCTTGTCCATATAATAAACATTCTTTATGTTCACGCATTAATTCTTCTACAGCTAATAAAGCACAATCTACCATTACTACTTCATTTGCACCTTTAGGTTCTCGAATTCCTTTTTCTTCAGTAATGGGTGTTGGAGCATAATCATGTAATAATAAATCTTCAGGGCGAGGATCTTCTGCTTTTAGAGCTTTAGCATAATCTGCTTCTACTTCTTGTCGTACTTCTTTTTCTATTTGAATGAGTTTCTCTTCATCAATTCCTCCTTCAATCAATTGATTTCTAAATAAAGGATAGGGATCTCTAGTTTGATGTTCTTCTAAATCATCTCTATACCATTCTTTTCTAACTCCTGAAGTATGATGATTGAGCAAAGGCACTTTAGCATGAAGCAAAAATGGTTTTCTTTCTTTACGAATATATTCTATAGCTTCTTTTACAGACGTGTAACACTCCATAAAATCACTACCATTAATACTTTTAGCTTTGATGCCATGAAATCCTTGTATAAATTCATAAGCATTTTGAGCTCTTATTTCATCTGCACTTGCGGAAATATCCCAATCATTATCTTGAATTAAATATAAAATAGGAAATTGTTTAAGTGCTGCCATTTGAAACGCTTCACTCACTTCTCCTTCTGTAATACTTGCATCTCCTAGAGAACAAACAACAAGTGGCTTATTTTTTTTGTATTGTTTTCCTATCTCTTGTTTTTCTTTGTATTGCATTCCCATTGCTGCACCTGTAGCAGGAATCGCTTGCATTCCTGTAGCAGACGATTGGTGAGGAATTTTGGGTTTATCGTCATCTTTTAAACTAGGATGCGCATAATAGGTTCTTCCTCCAGAAAAAGGATCTTCTCTTTTAGCTAATACTTGTAACATTAAATCATAAGGCGACATTCCTATTCCCAATAACATGGCATCATCTCTATAATAGGGATAAGCATAATCTTGAGGAAGGAGTTGCATTGCTGTAGCTAATTGTATGGCTTCATGTCCTCTTGAAGTAGCGTGTACATATTTAGAAACTACTTTCATATTTTCTTCATATAACTCAGCCATAGTTTTAGCGGTACACATTAAACAAAAAGCTTTTAACAATGTCTTTTTCTCAATATCATACTTTGTTACAAACATAAATGGTTTCAATTTTAACTCGAAATTATAGAAAGGTCTTGCAAAAATACAAAATGTAGAATCAGTATCCTAAAATTATTTTTTTCTTCGTTTTCTAATGAGTCCTTCTTGAACGACTGAAGCGACTAATTCGCCTGATTGGGTAAAGAAATTACCTCTTGTAAAACCTCTAGTATTAGAGGCACTAGGAGAATCTATAGCATATAATAACCATTCGTCTGCTCTAAATTCTCTATGAAACCACATGGCATGATCTAGACTTGCCATTTGTAATTGAGGAATATTTACTTCATGCTGATGAGGTAAAATGGAAGTAGATAATAAATTATAATCCGAAGCATAGGCTAAAACTTTTTGATGACTTCCAATATTATCATTCATTTTTCCTCTAGCTCGAATCCAAACATTACGAAAAGGAGGTAAACTAGCAGGTTTAAAATAATCAAAAATTTCTACTGGGCGAAATTCTATTGGGCGAGGAATCTCTAAATATTTTTTTATTGATTTGGGTAAATAATCTGCATATTGTTCTGCAATAATTCTATCGTCTATGAGTTCTTCAGGTGGAGTTACATTTTCGGGCATTTCAATTTGATGGCTTAATCCTTCTTGTTTTAATTGAAAAGAGGCTGATGAATTAAAAATAGCTTTTCCGTTTTGAATAGCTACAATTCTTCTTGTAGTAAAACTACCTCCATCTCTAATTCTTTCCACTTCAAAAATAACAGGTTTGGTTAAATCGCCTGGTAAAATAAAATAACCATGAAAAGAATGAGCAATTCTATCTTTAGGAACGGTACATATAGCTGCGTGAAGTGCTTGGGCTAAAATTTGTCCTCCAAAAATTTGAGGGCTTCCTACATCATGACTCTCTCCTCTAAAAATATTATTTTCTATTTGTTCTAAATCTGTTTGTTCTAATAATTCTTTTACATTTTTCATAATTGAGTATCTAGATGTTTAGATGTTAGTATTTAGATGTTAGTATCTATAAGTTATTATATTTCTTTTTTAGTTTTGGCAAGTCTTTAATAATTCTTTTTTTATACTGGTTAATCGTTTGAATGAGGTTTCTTTTTACAAAAATTTTATGTCGAATTGTTTTATTTCTAAATGTTGTACTTTTATAATATTGTTTAAATTTTTGAGGCATTTCTTTTTGAGAGACAAAATCTCCAAACCATTCTTTTTCTGTTATTACATTTAAATTATTATCTACATCATTTTTAATTCTTGTTGCCATTTGATTAATGACTTCATCTATTCCTAATTGTGTTTGTACCAAATTAATAATAAAAGTATCTGATTGAATTTTTGAAGAAGAAAAATTTACATATTGCTTCAATAATTGAACACCATTACTTTGAGTTTTAAACGGGAAATAAGAAATAATTAATCCTCTACATACTTTACAAGTATCTAAATATTCATCTGTTACTGCTTTTTGAATTACTTTATCATAAGCATCCAAAAATGGATCGTAATATTTTTTATATTGATTAATTAAAAGCGTATCTCTTTCCCAATCATTTATTACTTTTCCTAAAATTCCTTTTAAATGTTTTCTTTCTTTTCTAGATTCATTCCAATTATTTACTTGAAGAGCAATTAATACTCCAAAAACAATAATAAATATTTCTACAAAGATATGTACGCTATATTTTTTAAATATTTTTTTGAACTTCTCTAACACTATTTATCTTTTGTTTTTTTATTTTTCAATAAATTTAATTCTTTTTTCATAGCATCTAAATCAGAAACAATAGTTTTATTCGTTTTATCTGTTGGAACGACTAAACTAGTCGGAAGATCAATAATTAGTCGTTTACTTTTTTGTTCTTCCTTACTTAAACTTTTAGTTGCCTGTTCCATTGCAGGAATTGCTTCTTGTTCTAACCATTCTATTTTCATATCAGCAATTTCATCATAGTCATTTATTATTTTATTTTTATGATGAGCTACATCTTTATTCTCTTTTGCCAATTTATTCACCGCTTTTTCAAATAATTCTTTATTGGCACTAAAATCATAAATAGATAGAAAAACTGATTTTTTCAATTTATTATATTCTATAATACTATCTGGTATAACAGGAATGTCTACATTAATAGAATCTCCATTTCTATTTCCTACATTATCACTAATAGTTTCTGGTGTAATTGGCAAAGGAGGAACTACAATATCTTCTGTTAAAATAGGATTTTCAGAAATATTCATGTTAGCCTCTACCCTTTTAGCTACCATTCCAGAAAGAATATCCATTTGGTTTTCTATCTCTTGTTTTTCTTGTTTAGCTGGTTTTACAAAAACACCTTCTAAAACAGTAGAAACCAAACCTATAGCAGCAAAAGCCAATGCCAACATCATATATCGGCGGATTGCTTTTTCAACTTCAGGTCTAAAAACATCTCTCTTTTGCTCTCTTGATAATAAAACAAAAGAAAGGATTAGAATAATGGCACTTAATCCAAGTACTCCATAATCTAAATATGATACAAATTGAGCTACATTTTCCATTGTGTGATTATTTTGGTTATTAGAACATTGTTTAAAAATATGAAAATAACATATTATTTTAATATATAATATAAAAACACTAAAATTTATTGTATCGTTCCAATATAGTATATTTGCAATTGTTAATCATCATTAACAATCTAATGATTTTATGAAGAACAAAGAAAAAGAATGGATTGATATTTTCAAAAATTATTATGGTACATCTCCTGATATTATTGCACAATCTGCTGGAAGAATCAATCTAATAGGAGAACATACTGATTATAATGAAGGATGGGTTTTACCTGCATCTATTGATAAATATACTACTGTTTTATTGTCTAAAAATGATAAAGGTTTTTCTAGTGCTTTTTCTTTAGATTTTAATCAAACTTATGAATTTATCTTTGATACAAAACAAAAACATCAAGGTTGGGAAAGTTATATTTTAGGCGTTGTAATAGAAATGAAAAAAAAGGGAGCTTCAATTGAACATTTCGATGTACTCATTACAGGAGATGTTCCTTTAGGTGCGGGGCTTTCTTCCTCTGCTTCTCTTGAATGTGCCTTAGCTTTAGGATTGAATGAATTATTTTCTTGTAATTTTTCTAAAAAAGAATTAGCACATATTTGTCAAATGGCGGAACATCATTTTGCAGGAGTACAATGTGGAATTATGGATCAGTTTGCCAGTATTATGGGAAAAGAAAATCATTGCCTTTTTTTAGATTGCAAAACTTTAGATGTTGAATATATTCCGCTTGATTTAAAAAATTATACTTTACTTTTATGTAATACAAATGTTTCTCATTCTTTGGCCGATTCAGAATATAATACAAGGAGAAAACAATGTGAAGAAGGAGTACATATTTTACAAAAAATAAATCCTAATATTAATTCTTTAAGAGATATTTCAATTTCTTTTTTATATGAACATAAAAATGAACTCAAAGATATTATTTTTCAACGGTGTTTATATGTAATTGAAGAGAATGAAAGAGTTCATCAATCTATCATTGCTTTAAAAAATAATAATATCAATGCTTTAGGACAACTCATGTATAAAAGTCATCAAGGTCTCAGCAAAAAGTATGAAGTAAGTTGTGAAGAATTAGATTTTTTAGTTGATGTCACTTTGGATAAAAAATACATTTTAGGAGCAAGAATGATGGGAGGAGGTTTTGGTGGTTGTACTATTAATATTATTCAAAAAAATAAAATTAATGAGTTTGTTCAAGAAACAAATGAAAAATATTATAAAAGATTTAAAAAAGAAATAACTCCTTATATTGTTACTATAGGAAATGGGAATTATTTAAAAAATTTATTATGAAAAAAAATTATAGTCTATTTTTATTTTTTGTCATTATTATTATATCGAGTTGTAAAGAAACAAAAACACCTCGAATTTGTAAAGAAGGAATTAGTCCTATAAAAAAAGTTTTATTTATTGGATTAGATGGCTGTAGAACCGATGCTTTTCTTCAAGCAAATACCCCTGCATTAGATGCATTAACAGAAGAAGCTTATGTGAGTTTATATTGTGATAGAGGACCCCACACGGTAAGTGTTCCAGGTTGGTCATCTTTATTACATGGTGTTTGGCCCGAAAAACATGGTTTAACAGAAAATAGTTTTAAAAATTCTAATTATAAAAATTATCCTGATGTTTTTTGTTATTTAGATCAACATGATTCTGATTTTAATTTAGCCAGTATTACTCATTGGTTTGATTTTTTAAAAATCACGACAAATGAAGATTATGCTAATTCTTTTAATTCTGATGAAAAAGCAAAAAATAAAGCAATTGATTTAATTGAAACTTGTACCCCTGATGTTTTATTAATTCATTTAGATGATATTGATCATGCGGGACATGGCTATGGATATTCTCCTGATATTCCAGAATATTTAGAAAGCATTGAAAAAAATGATCGTCAAGTGGGAGAAATTATGGAGGTTATTTATCAAAGAGAACAAGAACTAAATGAGGAGTGGTTAGTCATTGTAGCTACAGATCACGGTGGCGTAGGAACAGGACATGGAGGACAAGATGATATTGAAGAAACTCGTTTTGTTTTTTTAATTGCAAGAACACCTAACCAAAATAGGATTGATTTACCTACCGCAAATAATACAGATGTGATGCCAACTATTTTAGATTATTTAAACATTCCTATTCAAACTGATTGGGATTTAGATGGGGAAAGTTTGTTGTAGTTGTTGAATTGCTGAATTGTTAAATTGTTAAATTGTCCACAGCCCTCAGACAACAGTCGACTGGTAACTGATAACTGATATTTAAACATGAATTTTTCAGAAGAACCACATAGAAGATATAATATATTAACAGGAGAATGGGTTTTAGTTTCTCCACATAGAACAAAAAGACCTTGGCAGGGAAAAGTTGAAAAAAGAAATTCAGAAGAACGTAAGGTGTATGAAGAAGGTTGTTATTTATGTCCTAATAATATAAGAGCAGGAGGAATAAAAAACCCTAATTATACAAATACTTTTGTTTTTACAAATGATTTTGGTGCTTTGTTAGAAGACTCAAATACAGAAAATTATTCTAAAGGATTATTACAAGCTAAAGGAGAGCAAGGAATTTGCAAAGTGATTTGTTTCTCGCCAGATCATTCTTTAACACTCCCAGAAATGGAAGTTCAAGATATTCAAATTGTGATTGACACTTGGATTCAGCAATATATCACGTTAGGTGAAAAAGATTTTATTTCTCATATTCAGATTTTTGAAAACAAAGGAGCTATTATGGGATGTAGTAATCCTCATCCTCATGGTCAAATTTGGGCTCAATCTTCTATTCCTGAAATAACACAGAAAAAGACATTTTACCAAAAAAAATATTTTAATGAAAATAATTCATCTTTATTAGGAGATTATTTACAACAAGAATTAAAAATAAAAAAAAGAATTATTAAAGAAAATAATCATTTTGTAGCACTTGTCCCTTTTTGGGCAATATGGCCTTATGAAACTATGATTATTCCTAAAAGGCAAATGCAACATATTGGACAAATGAATGAAAAAGAAAAACAATCATTTGCAGCAATTTTAAAAATATTAACGATAAAAATGGATAATATTTTTGAATGTTCTTTTCCTTATTCTTCTGGGATTCATCAAGCACCAACAGATAATAATCATTATCCAGAATGGCATTGGCACATGAGTTTTTATCCTCCGCTTTTGCGTTCTGCTACGGTTAAAAAATTTATGGTAGGTTATGAAATGTTCGCTAATCCTCAAAGAGATATTTCAGCAGAACAAGCTGCTGAAAAAATTAAAACTACATCAGACGTTCATTATAAAAAATAATTTTATTTTTTTACTTGATATTGAAATGAACTTTGACTTCTTGTTGTTTCTCCTGTTAATGGGTTCAAAACCACGGCTTCCATATTAATTTCATTGACTCCTACTTTAGAAGGAATTTCTTCATAATATACTAAACCTTTTTCATTCAAATAATATTTTTTTCCATTAATTACAATATAAGAAGTTTTAATTAATTGAGTTGAAAAAGAACCCAAAGCAAGTTGTGCCTTAAATTTTTCTCCTTGAGTAATACATCCATTTTTAGCATTTAAAATAGGATAAAAAATATCTTTCACTATTTGAGGATTTACTAGCTTTGCTAAATCATTAACTATAAATGCTTCCGTTGCTCTTGCATCTGATTTTATTTTCTCTAATGTTGGCATACAAGCAGCAAACGGCATGTGATCAAACCTTGACTCTACCCAAGTATTTTTGTCAGAAGTTTCCTTCCAAGAATCATCTATTTTAAGCGCAATTACATTTAAAAATTTATTTATTTTTTGAGCAACTTCATCATCTTTTAATTTTGCTGGAATTTGACATTCTTTAATTGTTTCATTATAAAAATGAATTAATTTTTTATGAGTATTGCGAACTAATAATTCTAAAGAATCTCCTTGATGTTGTTCTACCATCCACCAAGTCGTCCAATCTTTATCTTTACTCGCTTTGGGCTGCCCTGTTCTAGAATCGAAATAAAAAGATTTTTTACTTTCTATTAAATTAATTTCATTTCGGATTTCTTCATTCGTCATTTTTTTTCCATGCGTACAAACAACCATTAATCCTTTTTTATAAAAATCAACTTGATCACTAAAGTCATCAATTATAACTCTTAATTCCTCAATTTTTCTCAAAATTATTTTTTTTAATTCGGGATTGTTATCTAATCCAGATACTAATACTTTATTTGTATCATCAATAGCATTATACATCTTTTCATTTGACTTTTGAATAGATGAATCTAAATCAAAAAAACCATCCATAAAAGATTTTTTTTGATACAAATTAAAAGATACATAAATAACAATAAGGACTAATCCCCAAAAAAGAAAAAACCAAACTTTAGATTTCATAATTTTATTTTTTAGTATTATTTAATATCTCTAAAAAATTATTCATTATCATAGCTTTAGAATGTAGAGCATCTGATTTTATTTTCTCTAAAGAAACCATACAAGCAGGAAGATATTTTTTTTCAAACTCATACGCTGCCCAAGAACTTTTATTTGATTTTTCAGCCCAATCCATATTCATTTTCAAAGGAATTTTATTTTTTACAGCATCAATATGTTTTTTCATATCCTCACTTGGCATTTCTAGTTCTTTTTGGCTTATTATTAATAATTCTTCATAATTCATTAATAATTTATGATTTGTTTTCTGAATTAATATATCTAAATCATCTCCATTTCCTTGTTCTATCATCCACCATGTTGTCCATTTTTTTTCTTTACTAGCATTAGGATTTCCTGTTTCTTTATTAAAATAAATATCTTTTTTATCATCTATTAATTTTATTTCTTCTTGAATTTGTTTTTTAGAAAATTCTTTTTTATGAGTAGCTGCCACTAATAAACCATTTTTATAAAAATCAATTTGATTCGAAAAGTCTTGTATAGTATTTTGTACACTTTTAATTTTAATACTTGCCAAACTTTTAAGTTTAGGATTATTCTCTATTATTACTCCAATAGCATTAATTGTTTTTTTACTTTCTTGATGTAAAGAATTATTTTTTTCGTTTAAAGAATTATATTTTTCATATTCTTTTTCAATTTGTTCATCACTATTTGTTGGTGATCCACAAGCGATTCCTAATATTATTATAAATAAAGAATAAAATAAATTTTGAAGTTTCATAATTTTAAATTTTTATTATTGAATTATTTTTCCTTGTTGATTCATTTTTAAAACCGCTTCTTCAATTCCTTGAGGAGTTAAAGGATACATAGAAAATATTTGTCCTAGCCATTGAGTAGTTAAAGTATAATTCCACATTTTAGGACGAACAGGATTGAGCCAAACTATTTTTTTAAATTTCTTTTTTAATTGTTTCCAATCGTCTTGACTATGTTGATCTAATTCATAAGGGGCCATTGCAGCATCTCCTAAAATAAAAACACAATAATTTTTATCTAATTGAATTAATTTTTTAATAGTCATAAATTTTCTTCTTGCAGCATCTTCATAAATTCCACCATAAATTGTATTATGAAAATAATGTACTTTTAAATCATGTGCAAAACGAGTTTTCATTTTAGAAAATAATTTCTGAACAGATTGCACATAAGGGTACATCGAATATCCCCCGTTATCTATTAATAATAATACTTTTAATTTTTGATGTAATTTTTCTTTTTCATAAGGCAAAAATATTCCACCTTCTTTTAATCCTTGTTGAATTGTTTTTTCAATATCTAAAACTACTTCTGCTGTTTCTTCTTCAATTCCTTTTAAAGAAGCCAAGGCAGCATCCATATTATCATCTTTTAATAATTGTTTTTTATCTACAGGATAAAAATTAGGATCACCAATAACAGCACGAGCCATTTTTCCTCCTCCTGCACCTCCTACTCTAATTCCTCCTTTCGCTGCTCCACCATGTCCATAAGGAGAATTTCCATAAGCTCCTATCCAATGACTCCCTCCTTCATGTCTTGATTTTTGTTGCTTGGCAACTTGTTCCATTCTTCTGCGTAATTCCTCCAAACTTAAATTAGAATAATCCGCCATTTTAGTAATTCTCCTATTAGAATCAAATTCTGTTTGAGGATTATCATCTTTCATATTAGGGTCATCATTTTTTAAAATATCCTCTCCTTGAATAACACGTTCAATATCAAAAGTTGTTAGGTGAACTTCATCTAAAAATTTATTAATAAAATCACGCATATCATTTTTATCATCCCATCTTTCTTCATCATTTAAATTATCTAACCATTCTTTAAAAGCGTCCGAACGAGCAATTGCATTATCTAAATTTTCGTTTTTATTTATTTTAATATTTAAAAAATAATCATAAAATGCGGTAGCAAAAGGTCCTATTTCTTTAGGACTTTTTACAATAATTCCTTTTAATACAATGTATATATCTCCTAGGGTATTAATTAATCCTTTTTCAAAAGATTTACGCAATAAAATTAATGTTCTTACATCTGCTGCAAGTTCATATTTTTTAAAATGATGTGGTAAACTTTCGAACATGATTTAATTTTTAGTTCTTAAATAAATAATTCAAGATATTCTTTTTCGTTTTTAATTACTTTTTTTTTCATTATATTATTTTCTAAATCTATTATCATATTAGAGGGCATATGCTTAATTGTTAAAGGATCAAATATGTAATACTCATCATCACTTGGTGCTAAAGAAACAAAATTACCTAATTTCATTACTCTAAAAATACTTTTATAAAGTTTTTCATCTACACAAGGTCTATTAACAGAAAATCCATCGCAAAAATGATTTTCAATATTTATATAAATAAAACTAGTGTTTAATTCATCATACTTCACTCTAAAACCAAACTCATCTTTTTTTATTATATATGGTTCAAAACATTCAATAATATTTTGAACATTTATCTTTCCATCTCCTCCGTTTTCATATGCTTGAAAATATATTGTATAACTCATTTTTATAAATATTTCACTATCAATTCTAAAGTAACGTTACATGTAGTTATTTATTAAACTTTCTTTTTATTCTTTCTAAATCCATTTGTGTTTTTATTAATGCTCCTATGCCTTCTAATTTTTCAACTTTTTGAATAGCATCTTTAGGTTTAAAATAATTGACATATTTTAACCAATTTAAAAGTTCTCTTGTTGAAGGAGCTCGTTCTAAACCTAAATGTCTTAATTGGTAAAAAATAGTAATACTCTTTTCTAATAATTGATCATTAATTTTAGGAAAATGTTTAAAAATAATTTCCCTCATTGTTTCAGGTGGAGGAAAAGCAATATAATGATAAATACATCGTCCTTTAAAAGCAGTAGGTAATTCTTGTTCTCTATTACTTGTAATGACAATGGCAGGCATTTTTTCTTCAGAAGTTTCAATAACTTTTCCCGATTCTGGCATTACAAATTTTCGATGACTCAAAGCATATAATAAATCATTTGGAAATTCTCTAGGAGCTTTATCTATTTCATCAATTAATAAAACAGAATGATCATTTGAATATGCTTTTGCTGCGGGTCCCATCAAAACATAATCATCTAAATTTTCAGTACTTCGTCCTCCTGTGCTTAATTTTTTTTCTAATCCTTTTTCTTCTCTTTGTGCATTTAATACTTCAATTTGAGAATCTCTTAAATATTTTACATGATCAAATTTTGCGACAAACTGCTCAACTGTACTTTTTGATCCTACAGGATATACAAATAATTCTAAATTTGAATCTTTTGCATATTGTAAAGGTAATTCTGTTTTTCCTGTACCAGGTTCTCCTTCAATTAAAAGAGGCATTCCTAAAACTCTTGCCATATGAAAAGCATGAGCTAATTCCATATCACAAAGATATTTTTCTGAACCTAACCACATTTCTGTATGTGCCATATTTATTTTTTTTATCTTAGTGCAAAGGTACGAGTTTATTGCT
>JAHDII010000018.1:0-8890 GCA_020630895.1 Saprospiraceae bacterium | reverse complement strand
ACTAAAATACTGATATTATGAAAAATCAAATTATACTTTTATTAATGATAATGATTTATTGCTGTTCTTGCAGTTCTGAAAAAAATAAAAAGGACACAAATTCTACTATTGAAAATGATATTCCTTCTAAGGAAATAAATACAAATGATGTAGGTTTTAAAAAAGAAGGAATGACAAAACATTCTGATTTTCTACTTTTTTGGAATGATTTTAAAACTGCTGTTGAAAAAGGAGAAAAAAGTAAGGTAATTGCAATGATTCAATTTCCTTTTGTAGATCATTTTAATGAAGTATATGCTCCTGAAAAACAATTGACTTTTCAAACTGCGGAAGAGTTTAAAAATAATTATGATCTCGTATTTAATGATGATGTTATTGCTGCTATTAAAAATAATAAATATAGAGGTTATGAAGATGAAAAAGATCTTCAAGAAAATGATGTTATTGAAACCCTAGGTTTATATTTAGTGGAAACTAAAGAGGGCTATCCTGATTTAGAAATTGATAAACCTAATGGTTATTATCAAATTATAGGAATTACTTATTATCCTTAAAATAATAAACTATTCTTTTTTAAATATTCAATGAAGGATATTTCTGTGGTTCTGCTTCGTGCATTACTTGATATATTCTTTCAAAAATATCCTCTTTATTCGGTTTAGAAAAATAATCTCCATCAGAACCAAATGGCGGACGATGGGCATGAGCAGATAATGTAATAGGTTGAGCATCTAAATATTGATATCCTCCTTGTTCTTCCATCACTTTTTGCATCATATAAGCTGTCCCTCCACCAGGTACATCTTCATCTACAAAAATAATTCTGTTTGTTTTTTTAAGCGATTCTACAATTCTATGTTCTAAATCAAAAGGAAGAATTGTTTGAACATCTATTAATTCACAAGAAATTCCTTTAGCATCTAACATATCACAAGCTGCTTCTGCAATTCTTACACAAGAACCATAAGTAACGATGGTCATATCTGTCCCTTCTCTTAATATTTCAGGAACACCTAAAGGCACTGTAAATGTATCTATATTATCAGGTAATTGTTCTTTTAAACGATAACCATTTAAACATTCAATTACCAAGGCGGGATCATCTGATTGAAGCATCGTGTTGTAAAACCCTGCTGCTTGAGTCATATTTCTAGGTACACAAAGATACATTCCTCTTAAAGCATTTACTAATACCCCTATTGGAGAACCGGCATGCCAAATTCCTTCTAAACGATGCCCTCTAGTTCTAATAATTGCTGGTGCTGCTTGAATTCCATTACTTCTATATCGAATGGTGACTAAATCATCTGATAAAGGTTCTAAACCATATAAAAGATAATCGAGATATTGAATTTCAGCAATAGGGCGCAACCCTCTCATTGCCATACCAATTGCTTGTCCCATTATGGTCCATTCTCTAATACCTGTATCAAATACTCTTTCTACACCATATTTTTCTTGCATTCCTGCAAAACCCTGATTGACATCTCCAATATATCCTACATCTTCACCAAAAGCATAGAGGTGATCCATTTTTCCTAACTTAGTATCAAAGAATGTATTTAGGATTTCATATCCATTTTTCTTAGGAGAATTTTCAGAAAATTGAGGAGCAACTACAGGAACATTTAAAGCAGATTTAGGCGTTTCACTATATAAATGAGAATGATATCTTCTATCTGCTGTTGCATTAGCTTTAGAATACCATTGTTTTAATTCAAAAATAGAATCCGAATCTTCTCCTACAAGAGCAAATAACATTCTACGAACATTAGCTACTACATCTGCAAATAAAGGATTTAATTTTTTTTCTAATGAAGTAATAATTTCTGCTACTTCTTTTTGATTTTGGGTTTGTGCTAAAATTTGAGCATATAAAGCTAATACATCTTTAATATCCTTTTTTATAGGATTCATATAATCTGCCCATGCTCTTTTCTGACACTCTTTTACATATTTTTTGGCTTCCTCCTCTATTTGAACTAAATTTTCTTCTGTAGATAATTCATTATCTAAGATCCATTTTCTCATCACTTGAATACAATCATGTTCTTTTTCCCATTCTAATCTTTCTTTAGATTTATATCTTTCATGAGAACCAGAAGTAGAATGTCCTTGTGGTTGTGTTAATTCTTGAACATGAAATAAAACAGGTTTATGTGATTTTCGGATACGCTCTGTAGCGAGCTGATAGGTTTCTATCAAAGCAGGATAATCCCAACCTTTTACTGTATAAATTTCAATTCCTTCTCCTTTTTTATCACTTTCAAAACCTTTTAGTGCTTCAGAAATACTTCCTTTTGTTGTTTGAAATTCAATAGGAACAGAAATTCCATATCCATCATCCCAAACAGAAACTAGAAGAGGTACTTGTGTGACTCCAGCAGCATTCATTGTTTCCCAAAAAACACCTTCAGAAGTAGAAGCGTCTCCTATAGTACAAAAAACGACTTCATTTCCTTCATTAGAAAATGGAGTTGAAGTATTAATTTTTTTATTAGAACGATATTTTTTAGAAGCTAAAGCTAAACCTAAAGCTCTTGCCATTTGTCCTCCTGTACAAGAAATATCAGAACTAATATTTTTAAGATTTTTATGCTCCGTCCAATTTCCTTGTTCATCAATTAAAGTAGTCGCATAATGACTATTCATTTGTCTTCCTCCAGAAAAAGGATCATTATCAGAATCTGCATATAATTGAGCAAAAAATGCTTCTACAGTACAAAGCCCAGCAGCAAACATAAAAGTTTGGTCTCTATAATATCCTGCCCGAAAATCTCCTTTCTTAAATACCCTTGCCATACATACTTGAGGAACTTCCTTACCATCTCCGATAATTCCAAATTTAGCTTTACCTGTAAGAACCTCTTTTCTTGCTAATAAACTCGCTTCTCTGCTTATTCTGCAAATTTTATAATCTTTAATAACTTCATTAACAAATTGTTCTTGATTAAATTCTTCTATTTCAACCGATTGGTTTTCAAGCATTTTTTCTAAAATTTTAGATTATGGTTTGGCATTCAAGATAGAAAATTTGCCGCAAAGGTAATCCAAAAAAAGGGGAATATATTCATAACATATATTAAAAATTAAGTTTTTCCTTAAAAAAGCCATATTTTAAAGGGCTTTTTCATTTTGAAAATGAATAATAAATGTAGCAAAAATTTGTTTTTGGGAGATTTTTAAGACTATTTGATAAACATTAAATATCATTAACAGGGTATTAACAGCACTAAAATTATCTTTTAGATTATATTTGTATCCAAGAAGATAATACTTCTTATTCAAATTAAAATTTTAATATTATTAAAAATACAAAATATTAAGTACAATGAAAAGATTTGCATTTTTACTATTCTCTTTAACACTTACATTTTCTTTAAGTGCTCAAAAAAAATCAGCTACAAAAACTGAAGTGAAAACTACAAAAACTATTACTGCAGATGTTGATGGTCCTGTAATGACATTAGAAACTGTTGTTATGGATTATGGAACAATCGAACAAGATTCTGATCCTTATCGTTTTTTCAAATTTACCAATACAGGTACAGAGCCATTAGTAATTAAACATGCTAAAGGAAGTTGTGGATGTACAGTTCCTGATTATGCAAAAGAGCCTATTATGCCTGGTGAAACTTCTGAAATCAAAGTTCGTTATGCTACTAATAGAGTGGGCCCTTTCAAAAAGACGATTACATTAACAACTAATGAAGGAGATGATGTAAAAGGAATGAAACATATTTTAACGATAAAAGGAACTGTAACTGCTAAGGCTCCTGAGCCAAAAGCAATTCCTACAAGTCAACCTAGTATTTTTTCTCCTAAATAATTTTAGGGAAATTAAAAATAAAATAAAAAGCCTTGATGAAATTCATCAAGGCTTTTTATATTTTTGCTCTTCTAAAAATTAAAGTTATGCCAACAATTTCACAAAGAGGAGCGAATATGCCTTCTTCTCCAATTCGAAAATTAGTTCCATTTGCTAATGCAGCTAAAAAGGAAGGGAAAAAAATATATCATCTCAATATTGGACAGCCTGATATAAAAACACCACAACAGGCTTTTGATGCCATCAAAAATTCTAATATGGAGGTTCTTTCTTATTCGCCTTCAGAAGGATATGAATGGTATAGAGATAAAATTGTTCAGTATTATAAACAAGTAGGAGTTCATATTGATTCTTCTGAAATTATTGTTACTGCTGGAGCTTCAGAAGCTATACATTTTGTGATGAACAGTTGTTTTGATGCTGGAGATGAAATTATTGTTCCAGAACCTTTTTATGCCAATTATAATGGATTTTCTCGTACAGGAAATGTAAATGTTACACCTATTACGGCTTCTATAAAAGATGGTTTTGCTCTTCCTCCTATGGAAGATTTTGAAAAACAAATTACTCCTGCTACTAAGGCTATTTTAATTTGTAATCCTAGTAATCCTACAGGATATTTATACTCTAAAGAAGAATTAGAAGTATTAAAAAATATTGTATTAAAACATGATTTATTTCTTTTGGTAGATGAGGTTTATCGTGAATTTGTATATGATAATAAAACTCATACTTCTGTATTAAGTTTAGAAGGTTTAGAAAATCATGCTATTGTTTTTGATTCTGTTTCAAAAAGATATAGTGCTTGTGGTGCAAGAATAGGAATGATTATTAGTCATAATAAAGAAGTCATGGCTACAGCATTAAAATTTGCACAAGCTCGTTTAAGTCCTCCTACTATTGGACAAATTATGGGAGCAGCAATGGTTGATGTTCCTCAGAGTTTTATTCATGAAAGTATTACAGAGTATGATAAGCGTAGAAAGGTTTGTATAGAAAGATTACAAAAAATGGAAGGAGTCATTTGTCCTAATCCAGGGGGTGCTTTTTATTTATTTGTACAATTTCCAGTAGATAATACAGAAAATTTTTGTCAATGGCTTTTAGAAGATTTTGATTTCAATGGAGAAACCGTTATGATGGCTCCAGGAGCTGGTTTTTATGCATCAGAAGGTTTAGGACTTCAAGAAGCTCGGATTGCTTATGTTCTCAATTCTGAGGATTTGAATAAAGCTATGGATTGTTTAGAAGAAGCTTTAAAGGTATATCCAGGTAGGCTCGATTCTTAAAGATTTAATATTTGTGGTTTATATATATACTTATCAAAAAAAGGTCGTAGAAATTTTTCTACGACCTTTTTTAATAAGTATACAAGCAATTTTATTGATTTAAAACAGCTAAAGATATTTTTTCTGGATTAAACATATATGTTGAAGGAAAATGACTTACTCCTACTGCATTTTCTGCAACAATATAATATTCTAATTTTTTAGATTTTCCTTCTGGTTTTATTTCAACACCAAATATTTTATCTCCTGCTTCACCATCATGACTTTTGCCATCATCAGACATATAAGCCATTTGATAATCATTATCTGGATTAAAACGATAATATACACGTACTTTTTTAGCATGTTTTTCTACTTCAGCACGTATTTTAAATGTTCTAATATCATCTCTACCAAATTTTTCTCTACCTAAAACAGTAACATCGCCAATTTCAGGAGAAAATCCTCTTATTTCAGGATGCTTTTTTAACATTTTTGTTCTTTTAGCCATTAATTCTACAATGCCTGGAATCTTACTTCTCTTACCAATAGTTGTAGTTAAGCTTTCTTTGAATTGCTCCATTTTATAGCGATTGAATCTATCTCTAGAACGATCGGTTGTTATGAGTTTTTGAAGTTCTTTAGCTCTTTTTTCGTATTGTCCATCAATAAAATTATCTTCTAAAAGTGTTTTTAAATGAGAAACATATACTTTTTTATAATAAGGATCTTTTAATATTTGGCTTATTAATGGCTTATTTTTATTATCTGTGTGTAAGAAAGGATCTAAATTTTGTAATTCTTCTAAAGTTAATGAACTTCCTTTAAACATGATGTTTTTGTAAGAACCAAAACATAAATTCAAATCTCTAACAATAGGAACAAATCTTCCATGTTTGTTTTTATAGAGGTAAAAATTCTCGCTATAATCACCTGCATAACTATTCAGATTGACTAATACATTATTATATGCATGCATCCAAAGCACTTGATCAATGTCTAAAATTTCTCCTAATTTAGACATATCTCCATTTAATTGTTTAGTTAAATTAATCAAATCATCCCAACCATCATCAGATTTCATTTCATAATTATTCATATAACAAGCTGCATCTTCTTCATAAACAAGAGTTCCTGATACTTTTTTCAAGCATTCATCAGCTGTTTTATCATCATTAGGTCTTGAGCACTTGAAAAATGTATTTTCTGAAGAGCCAAAATGATCTTCTAAAAATTTATCATCTACATATTCAATATTAGAAAATAGACCTCTATATTCTCCATTAACATATAATCTTGCATAATTGGCTTTAGGGGCATTCATATACTTTCTAGCAATTTCGAAACCTAAAACTTCTCTAATCATACTAGGATCACGAAGGGCATTTGACAATTTTAGCCTTTTATATCCTTGATGATTTTGTTCTTTATCAATATGATTTAATTTAATTTGAAAAGAGTTTCTATCTCCTCCTGTAGTAAATGATTTACTTCCTCTATAGCGAATACCAACATTTTTATATTGATGTACACCAATAGTTACAGAACCAATTAACATTTCATCACCTAATAATTTTAAAGAGTCTAGGACATCTTTCCAATTCTTTTGCTTAAATGTTACACGAACTTCTTGTATTTTATCCGTATAATATAGGTCTTGCCAATCAGCCTTTTGAGCAGATACTATAGTTGAAAAACCTATTGTTGCGAGTAATAAAAATAGTATGATTTTTTTCATCTTTAATAAATTCCTTTATATTCTATTTATTTTAAGGAGCAAATTTACAAAAATATTCTATTCTCCTTGATGCTAAGATATTAATAGTCATCGTATATAAAAAAAACCTTAACACTTCTTAATGATTTTATTTTCACTTATAACGATTTTCCAACACTTTGTGCTATCCCTCGGACAGAAATTTGTCCCGAATAATTACCTAATAACCGTATATGTGGCAAATTATTTTTTAGTTTTTGATCTAATTTTGACCATTTTTGAACCAAGTTAGGACTATACACAGGAATTCCTTTTTCCCATTTAAACATTTTATAGGCTAAGGGTTTTCCTTCAACACCTAGCAAGTCTTCTAATTCAGGCAAAATAATTTGTTCTAAAATTTCCGATTCAGATTGTTTTAATATTTTTTTCTCATTATCTCTAAAGATACAAGTGAGACTTAATATATCTTTATGTGCTACCCTATTATCAAAAATACAAGAATTAAACAATACTCCTAATAAAGTTTTACCTTCATTTCTAGGAATTAAACAACCAAAACCTTCTTTAAACCGTTTTACTTTTTCTTTATCAAAAAATAAGGTAGTCGTAATAATAGGAGTATATTGTATTTCAGATAATTCATCACTGATTTCTCCTTGTAACAGTTGGCTCGTAATATGAGCTGGTGTAGTAATTATACTAGGAACATTCAAATTGATTTCTTCTACATTTAAACGAATATGATCAGATAAATAATCCCCTAATCTTTGAGGAAAAGTTCCAAATCCTCCTTCAAAACTTTGTGTTCCAGATAATTTTTTTTTCTTCTTCTTCGATTTCTTTCTTAAACGATGTGCCGCTACCAATATAGAATTGGTATGATTTAATTCTTCAGCAATACTTCCTAGAACCCCTTCAAAACTTAATTGAGAAATGGAAGCTCCATAAATTCCTGCAAAAGCAGGTTCTAGTATTTGTTTTGTCATTTTAGCTCCCAAAAACGTATTTCCAAAATCTTCAATAGTATTCAATGGTTTAGAATGAGGAACAATTGCTCTGGATACCATTCCTAATGTTTCAAATATTCCTAAAGGAAATTTTCTAAACTCATTATTTCGAATTAAATATCTTGCTTTTGATGCAGTATTTGCTGATTGAATTGATAAACCAATCGCAGAAGCCATTTCCTCCATTTCTTCGCACCATATAAATCCATTAGCGGCTTGTTCTACTAAACCTATACCATTAATATGATGTGTTTGAATCAATCCTCCTACCTGATTACTTTTTTCCAAAATAGTAAATGGAATTCCTGCTTTTTTAAGATAAAAACCCATGATTAATCCAGAAACTCCTGCTCCTATAATTTGGTATTCTTCTTTCTGGATTTCCGCTCCTAAAATATTACTTTTCTGAATTTTATATTTCATTTTGAATTGTTTATCAATTTAAACTAGCTGTTTATCTAAAGGGTTTAGAACTCTATTAAATATTTCTTTTCTTTGTAATACTATTTAAAATTATAAATTATAAAATTTCAATACATCCTTATGAAAAAAATAATCTTCATTTCATTTATAGCCTCTTTAATGATGTTTTTAAGCTCTTGTAAAACTGAACAAAGTAGTGCTAATTTACCACAAGATACAGCGATTCAACATATTCCTTCTGATGCTACTCAAGTATCCATAATTCGTATGCCTCAATTATTAGAAAAAATGGATTTTGAGGAAATGAAAACAATGGATTTTTACCAACAGATGATTGCTGAAGCCTCTAAAAGAGATCCAATTTCTGCTAAAATCATAAAAGATCCTAAAGAAAGTGGTATTGATCTAGATAAGAACTTCTATAGTTTTATGGATGTAGATCCTAATAATCCTATGAATATGATGAATGTAGTCATGATGAATATTGCTGATGCAGAAAAGTTTTCTCAACTTGTTAAAACATCTCCTTTAGGTGGTGGAGTACAAAAAGGTGATGGATTCGAATATGTTTCAGAAGGCGAAGTTTTTGCTGCTTGGAATAAAGAAATGGCAATTGCAGGTCAATCTATGGGTGATGCTACAA
>JAHDII010000315.1 GCA_020630895.1 Saprospiraceae bacterium | reverse complement strand
TAAACAAACACGATCGATCTATTTTAGAAAGGTAAAAACAAAATACAAGATCCTCCGATCTACATCGTTATCCACATCACTATATCTTCTTTTATAGTTTTCATTTTCCTATATAATATCAAACTTCATTTTTCTGTTCTTAGTCCTATTTATTTTTTATTCGCACCCGTACACTACTAGCATGCAAGGTATAATACCAATGTAACAACTATGTATGATCTCATACCCAAGACTTACCTAGTCTGAGTATCATAAATGTAATGTAGTCGAAAAAATTAACGAATCAAAAATTAAATTACAACAACAGAATTGTTGGCAAGTAATGAAAATTACTTGCCTTTTTTTATAAATCCTTCTTCCATCTTTTGGATCATGATTTTATCATACCATTTGGGAAAAAATCTTTTGAGGTATAAAGATAAAGTACCTAGTCCAGTAACTATCATCCTATCTTTTTTGATATATGCTTTATAAATTTTAAGCGCTACTGCTTCAGGGCTTGCATTTTTTCCAGTACTTAATTTCGTATTTTGATTATTTTCTCCTTCGTTATATACTGAATCTCTTAATTGTGTATTTATAAATCCAGGACAAGCAATCAAAACATGTGCCCCTTTTTCTTTTACTTCTGTTCTTAAGGTTTCATAAAATCCTAATAAGGCATGCTTACTCGCCGCGTATGCAGTTCTACCCATTAAAGGTGCAAAACCAGCGACCGAAGAAATAGCTATAAAAGTGCCTTTATTTTTTAAAATGTCGCTATAAGCAGCTTTAGTTGTCCAAACTGCTCCCATAAAATTTATATTCATTACTTGATTAAAATCTGAAGCTGTATGTTCTTCAAATAATTTTATACGGGTAATCCCTGCATTATTAATCAGTACATCAATTGTATATCCTAATTCTTTTATCTTATTAAATAAATGATTGACTTCATTTTCATTAGAAATATTACAAGCAAACATTTCATTCATTATATTATTAGAATCTAAATCTTTTGATAAATCAAGAAGATCATTCTTCCTAATATCACAACCCAGTACTATAAATTTTTCTTTACCAAACACACGACAAAGTGCAGCGCCTAAACCTCTTGCTGCACCAGTAATAAAAACAGTTTTATTTTTTATTTTTTTCAATTAGATTAACTCATTTTTAGAGGCATAAAATAAAAAGGCTTCCTTTGTATTTTTTTGTGGGATATATTTAAATTCATTTTTCAATTTTGAATTATCTAACACAGGTCTATATTGTAAAAACTTTAATTGCTCAGGACCAAATTTTGTAATTCCTAAAATTTTAGAAATCCGTAATCCTCTTTTTAAAATAAATAATGATTTTGGATTGTATTTTTTACCTGTTAGTTTTGCAATTTCTTTTAATGTCAGAAAACCATCTCCAGCAACATTAAAAATACCCCGTTTCTTTTCAAGTATACCTTTCTTGAGAATAGCAACTAAATCTTTATCCCAAATGATAACGAAAGGAGTATCAAAGCCTTTAATTCCTAATATTTTCTTTTTATGAAAAAGAGCGGTGATATCATTTTGAGTATGCTCTCCTAAAATAGTTGATACTCTGAATATTAACTGTTTTAACTGGGGATGTTCCTTTCTATATTTTTTAAAAATATCTTCGTTTAATCTCTTGTGTTTCGCATAAATAAATTCTTCATTTCCTCTTATTGGGTCTTCTTCCTTTAGCCATTCAGGATGATCTTCATAGTATCCATATGCTGCACCACTAGAAGTATTTATAAATTGTTGTACTCCAGCATTAATACAAGCCTCCATTATTTTTTCAGTTCCGACTACTTCAACCTGATACATAAAATCTATAGTCATGTTTTTAGTTGGTGTAACTATAGCTGCTAAATGTACAACAACATTGGGTTTCTCTTCACAGATTAAATGATAGACTTCATTGGTACTTAAATCTGCTTTTCTATATTTAATTTTAGAGGATTTAAATTTAGTTTTTGGGTGAATATCCGTAGCAATAATTTCTATATTATTTTCTAATATTAAACTTTGTAATAACTGAGAACCAATATAACCATTTGCTCCTGTAACAAGGATTTTCATTTTTGATATTATTATTGAAAAGAATTAAATTGAATCCATTATCTAATTTTAATCACTTCATTTTTAGAAAAGAGTTTGAATCGAATCTATTTCAAATAATACTTTTTTAAGAACGTTTCTTTTAATTTCATGTTTACCGTCAAATTCCATGACTTGGAAAACTAGCGAAGACTTATGTGCTAATTCTAGTTGACGTTCTTTATAACCGAAAGGTAAAAATTCATCTTCATTGCCATAAATAAATAACAATTTTTTATTTAAAAAATATTCTTTCGATTTACTGAAGTCTTCATCGTGCGCTAATTGTCCTGCCCATAACACTAAATGATTAATTTTAGGTTGTTGAGATGAAACCCATCTACTTGCAGTTGGGCAACCTTGAGAAAAACCTAAAACTGTAATTTTTATTTCTTTCGACAATTGAGATACGATGAGATCAAATAATTGATTTAAATATTGATTATTATCTCGTATATCATCTTCTCTATCCTGTTTTGTCATCCACGACGAGACAACTTCTCCTGTAAAATTTTTCCAATAAAATCGATTTAGTCCTTCAGGGCAAACAACTAGAGTTTTACCATCATCTAATTCATCGAATTTATGGATAAATTTTCTTGCAGCTTGTCCATATCCATGAAAGGCAAATATGACTCTTTTAATATCGTTATTGATCTTACCTATGGTATAATAATGGGCTGTTTTATTTACTCTAAGTGAATTTGATTGCATATTAGATCATTTATTCTTTAAGATATCTAAATCGTAGAACATTTAAAAATTGAGGCAATAAAAAATGGAATAGATTATAGAAACTGTTGGAAATTCCTAGAATTCATAAGGAAAAAATGCATCTGGGATATGTGCTATTTGTGGTTCTTTGTTTTCTAATAGTACAGCAATTATGTCAAACCTAATTTCCCAATCATGCTGCACTATTCCAGCATAAACATAAGCCGCATCGCCCATTAGTTTTTCCTTTTGTTCTGAAACAAATTCTTCGGGTGCACCAAAGACATTCGAAGATCTAGTTTTGACTTCTACAAAGGATATCTTCTTTTAAATCTTTAGCGATGATATCTATTTCTGCTTTTTTGAATCGCCAATTTTGCTCTAGGATTGTATATCCTTTTTGTTCTAAATATATTTTAGCTAATTCTTCGCCTTGTTTTCCTATTTCAATATGTTTTGCCAAGGGATTTATTTCTTTTTCTTAGGGATATCCGGATTGAATCCATAGGGACAATGCCTACAATTGCTTTCGCAACAATAGCCTCTTTTCTTTAAATATTTTTCAGTAAAAACGTAAAGACCTTTCTCGATATAATAATCTTCTCCTTCTATTAATTTTTTTGACATCTTTAACTAAGAAACAGAATATTCATTCTTCATTTTTCTGTTGATGAAAAATTCATAAGAACCAAATAAAAGTCCTGAAAATAAAAGATCTCCTACAATTGTATTTAAAACATAAGGTAAACCAGCAGTATAACAAGCCAATAGACCGGCTGCATTCATTGGGTATAATAATCCTGTTGTCCAAGTACCAAAATTACTTAACAGATAAAATACTACTGAAGCAGATAAACTCGCTCCTATTACATTTAGAATACTAATTTTTTGAAGAAGACCCATTCCTA
>JAHDII010000314.1 GCA_020630895.1 Saprospiraceae bacterium | reverse complement strand
GGGTAGGGGATATATTTAATGTATTTTCCTAATCCTATTATACCTAATCCTATTTGCATAATACCAGATAATAGGAAAACGGTTAATATTGCGGGTAATGCTTTTTCTACATCTCCTTCGAATGAAGCAACAATTCCAGCAATGATTACCATACTTACAGCAGTCATAGGTGCTGTAGGACCAGAAATTTGTGTATTTGTACCTCCAAATAAGGCAGCAAAGAAACTAATAAAAATAGCTCCATATAATCCTGCACTGGGACCTAAACCAGAACTTACACCGAAGGCTAAAGCTAAGGGTAAAGCAACGATTCCAGCAGTGATTCCTCCAAATAAATCTCCTTTGAAATGAGAAAAATCAAATTCAAAAAATTTTTTCATTTTGTAATGTTTATTATAGAATACTTTAAATAAGTATTACGATTTGTAATAAGAATAACGAGCATAAGCTCATCAATTTTACCAATTAATAATTAATTATAGCTATGTATTCCAAAAGGTTTACAGCTTGTTATGGGGACAGATTTTTTTATTCTAAAATAAAAAAGTAAGTCCTTAAACTTTTAGGCAATATTTAAAAATTCAGGAGGGGGTGTAGTGATTTGAGAATAACTTAATGCAAAAAAATATTTTGAATATCTAATGTTTTTTTGTTGAGAAGATTCTATAAAATAGTTAGAATACAAGTTGACTTGAACTTGAAGCTCTTTTTCTTTTTTATTGTCTTCGTGCTCTTCTGATTCATTATCTTCTGGGCTATTATAATGTTCTATTGTTTCAAAAGAAGAATGAATCATGGTGTGAAAATAAGGGGCTGTACTTACCCATACCTGCCCTATAATTAAAAGAGCAATGATAATAGTATGAAATAAATGATATGTTGGTATGATTTTCAACGGTATATATCTATTTTAGCCATATATTTAACAGCAAAAGTAATAAATAGTTTAGTTAAAAAAAATATTAAAATTATTATCGCTTAGGACAGCGTTTGCATTGCTTCCCTTTCTTAAACTTTTTGCAGCATTTTTTCTTTACATTGCGGCTCCAAGTACAGATACAGGTACAAGGAATTTGAATATCTTTTCCTGGAGTAGGATTGTATTTTTTTTCTTTGCCTTGCATTGAGTTCAAATTTTTTTGCAAATATACAAACTATTCTTAATTAGACTTATTTAAAATAAGAAAAACTGAGTTGCAATACTTTTTATTTTATAAATTCAATACTTTTACAAAAAATTAATACTCTTATTCATGAAATATTTATTATTTATATTAAGTTTCTTAATGAGTTCATCTCTTTATAGCCAAACGATTGAAGAAAAAGTAGATAGTGTATTAGCATTAATGACTTTGGCTGAAAAGGTAGGACAAATGACTCAAGTAGAACGAACAGAATTAGAATCTCTTCAAGATATAGCGACTTATGGAATCGGTTCTATTTTAAGTGGTGGAGGTTCTTCTCCTAGCCCTAATTCCCAAGCAAGTTGGGCAAATATGTATGATGGGTATCAAAGTATAGCTTTGCAAAGTAATTTAGGAATTCCTATCATTTATGGTGTTGATGCTGTACATGGTCATAATAATGTATATGGGGCTGTTATCTTTCCTCATAACATTGGTCTAGGTTGTACTTGGAATCCAGATTTGGTACGTTCAGTGAATCAAATTGTAGCTAAAGAAGTAGCTGCAACAGGTATAGATTGGACTTTTTCTCCTTGTATTGCTGTTCCTAGAAATGAAAGATGGGGAAGAACTTATGAAGGTTTTGGAGAAACTCCAGAAATTCAAAAAATAATGGGAAAAGAATCTATTATTGGATTACAAGGAAATGATTTAAGTCATAATGAAACTATTTTAGCTTGTGCTAAACATTTTGTAGGAGATGGAGGAACAATTGATGGTATTGATCAAGGAAATACAGTTGTTACAGAAGATATTTTACGCTCTATTCATATGGAAGGTTATATAGATGCAATTGAAGCAGATGTGGGTACAATCATGGCTTCTTATAATAGTTGGAACGGACAAAAATTGCATGGTCATGATTACTTATTAACTACAGTTTTAAAAGAAGAATTAGGATTTGAGGGATTTGTTATTTCAGATTGGAAAGGAGTAGATCAAATTACCGAAGATTATAGAACAGCTATTAAAAGAGCTATCAATGCAGGTATTGATATGGTGATGGTTCCAGATAGATATGAAGTATTTATTGGGCATCTTATTAGTCTAGTAGAAGACAATGAAGTAAGTATCAGTAGAATTGATGATGCCGTTAGAAGAATATTAAAACAAAAATTTCTATTAAATTTATTTGATGAGCCTTATACAGATAGTTCATTAGCGGCTTCTTTTGGTTCTCAAGCACACCGAGATATAGCTCGACAATCTGTAAGAGAATCAATGGTCGTATTAAATGCTAAAAATGATATTCTTCCTCTTCAAAAAAATAATCAAAATATTTTAGTAGCAGGATCATTAGCAACAGATTTAGGAGCTCAATGTGGTGGATGGACAATAGGATGGCAAGGATTGAATGGGAATATTACTCTTGGAACTCATATTTTACAAGGTATTCAAAATGTAGCAGAAACAAGTAATATTATATATTCTCCTACAGGAGAATTTTCAGGTAATATTGATGTCGCCGTTGTTGTTGTTGGAGAAAAAACACCTTATGCCGAAGGAGCAGGAGATCGTTCGTCTTTAGATTTGAGTACAGATGATCTTAATATTATTAAAAATTTGAAAGCAGCAGGAATTCCTACAATTGCTCTTCTTGTTTCAGGACGTCCTATGATTTGGGGAGAAATGTTAACTTATACAGATGCTGCTATAGCGGTTTGGTATCCAGGAACGGAAGGAGAAGGAATTGCAGAAGTTTTATTTGGAGATTATAATCCTTCTGGACAACTCACTCATTCTTGGCCTAAGGATATGTCGCAAGTGCCTATTAATATTGGAGATGCGAATTATAATCCTTTATTTGAATACCAACATGGATTACAAGCATTTCCATCTTCTTCTACCGCACAAAATATTTTACCTTATTCTGCAACAACAAACATTGAAGGAAATGAAATTATATTGAGTTTAACGAATGCGATTACAACCTTGAATGCTAATTTTTCTGATTTTGAAATTTTTATTAACGGAACTCTTATTCCTAATTATATTACAAATATAAATTGGGCTTCTTATGATGAAAGCATAATCATTCTTTCATTAGATAATCCAATTACTTCACAAGATGAAATTAATATTTCTTATTCTGGTTCTGATATTAGTTTTAATAATTTATTATTGAATCATTTTGATAATTTTTGCGTATTTAATGCCGTCAATTATCACATTATTCCAGGACAAATTGAAGCAGAAGATTTTAGTGAAATGAATGGAATTCAAACAGAGCCTTGTACAGATATTGGAGGAGGAATTAATGTAGGATACATAGAAGTAGGGGACTGGTTGAAATATGGTGTTCAAGTAACACAATCGGGAACATATAAATTAACTGCAAGAATGGCTGGAATGGCAGGTGGAGAATTACTCATCACTTTTAATGATGATATTCAAGCAGTAGTAGATTATGTATCAACAGGAGGTTGGCAATTATGGTATAATTTTTCAACAACTCTTGATTTAGAAGCAGGTTTTTATGATATGGAAATGATAGCTCAATCGGATGCTTTTAATGTGAATTATTTTAAATTTGAATTATTA
>JAHDII010000313.1 GCA_020630895.1 Saprospiraceae bacterium | reverse complement strand
GCATTAGAAAAAAAGAAATACGCTGTTGTAGAAAAACCAATAGTTACTACATGGGAAGATTATCATAAATTATTAGCTGCTAATAAGAAATGTCAAAAACTATTTAGTTGTTTTCATAAACGATATGTATATTTTAATCAATATATTTTTAAAGAATTAGAAATAAAAAAAGGAGAGCCCATATCATTTTTTTCTATTGTTCATGAAATTCCACTGCCTAAATTACACTGGTATAATTGGCCATCATCAAAAAGTAGAATCGTATCAAATGGGTGCCATTGGATTGATTATTTTATGTTTTTAAATGATTATTCCTTGGTTACAAGAATGGAATTAAATCTTTCCAAAAAAGGAGATATTCAAATTATGATGATTCTTGAAAACGGAGCAGTTTTATCCTTGTTGTTAACAGATCAAGGAAGCTCAATCTTAGGGGTAAGAGATTATATTGAATTACGAGCAAATGGACATACCATCTATATGAAAGATGGAGGAACTTATATTTGTGAATCACCAGATAGAGTAAAAAGAAAAAAGAGAATTAATAAATTAAGTTCTTATGTTATTATGTATAAAAAAATTAGTAATAAAATAGCTGCTAATGAATTAGGTGATGATGTTAAAACTTTACGTTCAACAGAGGCCATGTTGAAATTAGAAGATATTTATACCATTAAATTAAAAGAACTAGAACAAGAAGTTGTTCTAGCCTAGAAAATGAATCAAGAATATTCATCTAACATTCAATAGAAATTACCATACATTTTAAAAAAATATAAATGAAAATTTTAAGCATTGTTGGAGCTAGACCCAACTTTATGAAAGTAGCTCCTTTACATAGAGCATTTGTGAATCATTCAGGAATAGAATCAAAAATTGTTCATACAGGACAACACTATGATGAAAAAATGAGCGATATTTTTTTTAATCAACTAGAATTACCTAAACCAGATTATTATTTAGGTATTGGTGGGGGATCTCATACATACCAAAAAGCAAATGTAATGCTTGCCTTTGAAAAAATATTACAAGATGAAAAACCTGATATTGTATTAGTTGTTGGAGATGTAAATGCCACAGCTGCATGTAGTATTGTGGCAGTTAAAATGGGCATTAAAACAGTTCATGTTGAAGCAGGACTTAGAAGCGGTGACCGCTCCATGCCAGAAGAAATTAATAGAATGATTACAGATGTAATTTGTGATGGACTATTCGTAACAGAACATAGTGGTTTAATTAACTTAGCCAAAGAAGGAATACCCGATAATAAAATCTTTTTTGTTGGAAACGTAATGATAGATTCATTAATTTATTTTCGCAAAAAAGCAACAAATTCTACAATACTAGAGGATATTAATATTGCATCAAAAGATTATATATTAATGACAATGCATAGACCTCATAATGTAGATCAAGAAAAGGGCTTGAGGGATATTATGCAAATCATAAGATATGCTACTAAACATAAAAAAGTAGTTTTTCCTATTCATCCCAGAACATTAAATAATTATAAAAAATACAAACTGTATCAAGAATTAGAAAAAATAAATAATCTAATTCTTATTGAACCTCAAGGATATTTAGAGTTTTTAAAATTGATGGATAATGCTGCCTTAATTATAACAGATTCTGGAGGAATACAAGAAGAAACTACTTTTTTACAAGTACCATGTTTGACATTTAGAGATACAACAGAAAGACCTATTACTGTAGAGTTAGGAACTAATATCTTAATGCAAGATCTTAACCCTGAAACAGTAAAAATAAAAATGGAAAACATATTTGACGGAAAAGCTAAGCAAGGTATTATTCCTCCTTTATGGGATGGTAATACTTCAAAAAGAATTGCAAATATTTTATTTGAAAAATACTAATTATTAAAATGAAACAAATTATACAAGACCTCAAATCAGGAGATACTATATTAGAAGAAGTTCCAGTACCTATGGTACGGAAAGGAACTGTTTTGATAAAAACACATAGAACATTGGTTTCTTTAGGAACAGAACGAATGCTCGTTGAATTTAGCAAAGCTAATTTTATTGATAAAGCAAGACAACAACCAGATAAAGTAAAACAAGTTATTGAAAAAATTCAATCAGATGGATTACGCCCTACTTTAGAAGCAGTATTTAGAAAATTAGGAGAACCCCTACCTTTAGGATATTGTAATGCTGGAGAGGTAATAGATGTAGGAGAAGGAGTAACAGAGTTTAAAGTGGGAGATAGAGTTATTTCTAATGGAAATCATGCTGAAGTCGTTTGTATCCCTAAAAATTTAGTCGCTAAAATTCCTGATGGAGTGAGCTATGATGAAGCAGCCTTTACAGTAATTGGCTCTATCGCTTTACAAGGAATTAGATTAATAAATCCCACTTTTGGAGAAACAATAGTAGTAACAGGGCTAGGCCTAATTGGTTTAATTGCAGCTCAATTATTAATGGCAAATGGCTGCCAAGTTATCGGATTAGATTTCGACCAATCAAAAGTAGATTTAGCTTCTCAATGGGGAGTGAAAGCAATTAATGCAGCTAAAGAGCCTAACACTTTAAAACTTATTGAAGAATTAACAAATGGCATAGGTGTAGATGGTGTATTAATTACAGCTTCAACTAAAAGTAATGATGTTATTTCACAAGCAGCTAGAATGTGTAGAAAAAGGGGACGTGTTGTATTAGTTGGAGTGATTGGTTTAGATATACAAAGAGCAGATTTTTATGAAAAAGAAATTTCCTTCCAAGTTTCATGTTCTTATGGACCAGGAAGATATGATTCATTTTATGAAAATAAAGGAATGGATTATCCTATTGGATTTGTAAGATGGACACAAAAAAGAAATTTTGAAGCAATCCTTCATGCTATTTTATCTAAAAAAATTGATATTAATCCTTTAATTACAGAGGTCATTGACTTAAAAGATTATAATCAAATTTATGGAGATATAGGTAAATCAAAATCCATTGCATCTCTATTAAAATATGATGGAAATATATCTGCTAGTGATAATACAGTAAAGGTTCTTTCTTCTTCAAATTTTTCAGGAGGAAAAGGACAAATTGGAATTATTGGCGCAGGAAATTTTACTAAATCAACTGTTTTACCTACTTTAAAAAAATTAAATGCAAAAGTAAAATATATAGCAAGTGCTAATGGTCTTTCTGGTACAACTACAGCTAAAAAATATGGAATAGAACATTCTACTACTAATTATCAAGATATACTACAAGATAACGAAGTAGATGGAGTATTAATAACAACAAGACATAACTTACATGCAAAACAAGTCATAGAATCATTAAGTGCTGGGAAACATGTCTTTGTTGAAAAACCAATAGCTCTTACTCATGAAGAATTAGATCAAATTATTGAAACACATGAGAAAACGAATGTTACTTTAACAGTAGGGTTCAATCGTAGATTTTCACCGTTTATTCAAGATGCTAAAAAACAATTAGGAGATAGTAATACTCTATTCATGTTATTGCCAATATGAATGCAGGTTTTATTCCTAAAGATCATTGGACTCAAGATATTAATATCGGTGGCGGAAGAATTATTGGAGAAGCTTGTCACCTTATAGATTTAATTACTTTCTTGACAGGATCTAAAGTAACACATGTAGTAATAAATGCTCTCGGAACAGAAACAGATGCAGGTACAGATAATGCATCTATTCTTTTAAAATATAAAAATGGTTCTAATGGAGTCATCAATTATTTTTCTAATGGAAATAAAGCTTATTCAAAAGAAAGAGTTG
>JAHDII010000312.1 GCA_020630895.1 Saprospiraceae bacterium | reverse complement strand
TATCTATACAATGAAGAAGTTTACTTTTATTACAACAATTTTAATTTGTTTTCTCTATTATAATATAGATGCACAAATTTTTGAACCTACTGATCCAATTGATTGGAGATCCTTTGCTTCTAAAAATGATGAAAATACAACTAGTGAAACTCCTGTAAAAGGAGAAGTCATGAAATTACTTCCTAATGAAGCTGTTGATGTTTCAATTGCCAAAGTAAATAAAAAGGGAGAGTTAGAATATATACTCAATACCACTTCTGAAAAAAATGTAACCTATATTGTAACCATGGATTATATGCGTTATAAATCTGATCAAGTAAGTGGTGAAAATGGAGGAATGGTTAAAATTGGTGTGGGTTTAAGATTAGTTGCTAGAATTACTGCAAAAGCAAAAGGTATTGACTTAGGAAGTTTATTTTCAATTGCAACAGGAGTTCAAAATGGTAAAATTAATGGTTCTATTAATTTAGACATTATTGGTGTTCAAAATAAGGATGTGACTATTACTTGTCCAATTCCTAGTGAATTAAATCCATCATCTATTCAATTTGCTTTACAAGCTATCACAACTGTAAAGGCACAAATTTATGATGTAGATGCTATTCTTTATCCTCAGGTTTTTGCTACAAAAACGAACGATAAAGAAACTTCTTCTAGTGATTTATTAGGAGAATATAAAAAACAAATCAAAGATGATGCTTGGTATGTAAAAAGTATGGAAATTATTAATGGCCAAGAAAACGAAACTTTAGCTGTTAAATAAAAACAAGTAAATGAATAAAAAAGTCTTCTATTAGGAAGACTTTTTTATTTTTTTATTCTCTCAATATTGTAAGAGGTCCTTTAAATGTAGTAAAATCTTCTCCTAAAAGTAAAATATAATAATATGTTCCAGCAGGTAAAGGACGACCTTCAAAATTTCCATTAAAATCATTTTCATAAGGAGAAGCAGAAAAAACTTCATCGCCCCAACGATTTAATATCACCACTTGACTTTCTGAAAATCTATCAATCCAAGGAATAACCCAAGTATCATTATATCCATCTCCATTAGGAGTTATGGTATTCGGAACAATTAAATCTTCGTCTGTTCTTTCTTTTACATTTACAGTAACGCTTAATGTAGTTGAACAACCATCTCCATTGGTAACAACTACTTGATATGTAGTAGAAATTAATGGCGTTGCAATAGGATTAGGACAATCATTACAACTCAACGTTTCCGAAGGAGTCCACTGATAAGTATAACCTCCATTATCTATAACACCAATAGGAGTACTTGTAGTTTCAAAAATAGTCGTATCACCATAAATATTAGCCATAACACCTTCATATATTTCTACCATAACGGTATCTGTAGTTGAACAACCAGAACCATTTATTGCTGTTACAATATATTCCCCTTCATTTTCAATATAAACCTCTTCAATCGTTGGATTATAAACAGAATCTAAAAATCCTAATGGTCCTTCCCAAATATAATCCCAAGTAGGGTCATAAGTGGTTTCCAAGAATACATCTTCTCCTTCACAAAGTGGTGTATTTTCTGTTGTATTGAGTTCAGGATAATCACTGACTAAAACAACCGTTGTATAAGAAGCTGTACAAGCATTATTATCAGTAATAAAGACTAAATAAGTTCCTGAATTTTCTAATTGAGCATTATTAATACTTGGATTTTGTATTGTTTCTGAAAAATTACTAGGCCCAAACCATTGATACGACCAAGAAGGATCTCCTGTTGCATTAATTTGTACTGTTTCACCAATACAAGTAGGAGAATCATTAGATGCGGATTCTTCTACAGGAGGAAAGATAGTAACCTCTGTTGTAGCTGTTGCTACGCAAGTATTTCCATCAGTAACAGTAACGGTATATGTTCCTGCAACATCTAAAGTTACATTTTCTAATATAGGATTTTGTTCAGATGAAGTAAAGCCTCCTACCCCACTCCATTCATAATTAAGACCTCCTGCTGCTGTTAATTGAATATCATTTCCAATACAAACTGGGCTATCATTTGTTGCTACAGCATTAGGTAAAGTATGAACAACTACATTCAAAGTTGATGAATGAGTACAGCCATTATTATCTGTTATTGTTACTGTATAATTTCCATTATGAATTAAAGTAGCTCCTTGTATGATTGGATTTTGTTCTGAAGAAATAAACCCTCCTGCACCAGTCCATTCATAACTAACGCCCCCTGTTGCTGTTAAAATAATATCATCCCCATCACAAATTGGAGAATTACTTGTCATCGCTATTTCAGGCTCTGGAAAAATAACAACTTCTATTGTTGTTTCATCCATACAACCATTTTGATCTGTAACAGTAACGATATATGTTCCTGCATGAATTAATGACACATCATTAATAATAGGATTTTGTTCAGATGAAGTAAAATTAGCAGGCCCTGACCAATTATAAGATGTTCCTCCTAAAGCAGATAATTCCAATATTCCATGTTCGCAAACAGGCGAATTGCTAGAAGCAATAGCAATAGGTAATGGGTGTACAGTCATTACAACTGAAGTACCAAAATATATACACTCATCAGCAACTGCGGTAAAATGAATCACATCACCATTCTGTAAATTAGAATCGGTATAGGTATGATTTGAACCTGTTTGAACAGAAACGCCATTGACAAAAAATTCATAAAAATTATATCCTGTTTCTCCTGTAAAAATTACCGTTTCTCCTTCACAAATAACAGTATCACTTGCTGTTAATAATAAAGAATCGCTACTATCTCCTAAGGCAAACGCAGGATATGTGAAATCAGAAATAAAATCTATAGATTGATAAAAATTTAAATTGGTAATAGGATCAATTCCTGATGTTTCTAAACCTGTATCTTCCCATTGAGGGACATTTTGAAAATGAGCAATCGTATTCCATGCTCCATCTATATTTTCATCATAATGAATTTTTATTTGTGCAGCATCATTCCCCGTTATTTGATGAATTTGATGATAAAAAGTAGGATTCACTTCACACAAAGTAGGCTCTCTCAAATCTCGATCAAAGCCTTCATTAGTAGCATCTGCAAAAGCCATTCTCACTTTCATTTGATTGAGGTTTGCAGCACTCATTGTTAATTCTAAAGGACGATAATAATTGGGCCAACCTACAGGATAAAAATAAGTTTGAGTATTTTGTAACTGACGCAAAAGTCCTCCATTTCCCAATGCACTAACATATCCTTTTCCTATATTTTCTACAGCAATTAACTGAGGATTAAAAACATGAACACAATTGGTATCCATGTGAAAACGCCTATCATTTAATCTTAAAAAACCATCTACATACACATCTAAATCTCCATATTTTATCCCAGTTTGTTCTAGGCGTAAATCATAAAAACGGGTAATGTCGCTGCCCTTAATTCTTTGATCACTTCCATACAAATGAACAATCCCTATTCCTAAGGAAATAAAAGCTTCATTTCCTGCATTATTCGTCCAATCATCAAATAAATAAATCGTATCTGTATTATGAAATTCTCCTCCATTATAATTAACCACTTCATCATGAACAGACATCATTGCACCACTCTTTACAGAAATTAATGCACCATTATTACTGAATTGTCCAAAAATATTTTGAACAAAAAATAAAATAAATAATATAGAAATTAAATGTTTAATAATAATTAATTTTATTGTTTTATATTATATAATAAACCTAAACTTAAGCCTGTAAAAAAATTCCTCCATTCGGTATATTTAAACATTAACCCTCCAGAAATTTCAAAACTATCATTTT
>JAHDII010000017.1 GCA_020630895.1 Saprospiraceae bacterium | reverse complement strand
AAATATAATTTTTGAAGTTTAAATAAAATAATGAGTTTAAAAAAATTTATAGTTATTAGCGGAATGTCTGGAGTACACAAAATTGTAGGAAACAGAAGCAATGGAATTATTATTGAAAATATTGATAGCAAGAAAAGAAAATTTGTTTCTGCTCGAAGCCATCAATTTACACCTTTGGAGTCAATTTCTATTTATACCTCAGATAATGATACAGTTCCTTTATCCGATGTATTCAAAACGATATCAGAAAATTTAGAACAAAATCCTCTTCCTAGTTCTAAAATGACATCAGATGAAGCATTTAGCTTTTTAGAAAAAACACTTCCTAATTATGATAAAGACCAAGTCTATTTTAGTGATGTTAAAAAGTTAGTAAAATGGTTTTCCTTTTTAAATGAAAGAGAATTATTAGATTTTTCTGAAGAAGAAGTGCTTGAAGAAGCAGAAGAAGAAAATAAAACAGAAGAATAAAATGTAACTTTATGAAAAAGTGGATTGTTTTTTTTACCTGCTTTATTACTTTATCTTTGAGTAATGATTTGTTATCTCAGGATAATTATTATAATGCTATTGGACTTCGAGGAGGAAATCCAACAGGGGTTACATATAAACATTTTATTGGTCGTTATGGAGTAATTGAAGGCATTGCAGGAGTTAATTTTTCTTATAAAGATCCTCGACAATTAGCTTTCACAATTACAGGCTTATATGAATATCATATGTACCTAACAGAAGGATTAAATCTTTTTGTGGGAGGAGGAATTACCTTAGGAGGAGGAAAAAATTTATTTATTTTAAATGCTGATGTAATAGGAGGTATAGAATATACTATTTCTAATTTCCCTATAAATATTTCATTAGATTATAAACCTTATTATAGCCCTCTCAATAGAAATATTGTAGGAATTAAAGGTTTTGGTTTAAATGAATTTGGTCTTTCTATTCGATATGTAATACAATAATTTTTTGTACCATTTAATGATGATGACGATTTACAAAAACATAATTATTCCTTTTATTATTATTTTATTATCCATAGGGAATAATAATGTTTTTAGCCAATCTAATGAAGGTACAGAAAATCCTTTCGACCTAACATTTCGTTTAAAAAAAGAAGAACAACAAGCTATTTTAGATTATAAAAATAATCCTTTTGATATTATTCACCCCAATCAATCTTTACAAAAAAAACTGAAGCAAAATAATAATGATAAAAACAGTTTCTTTATAAAATTATTTAGATATGAAGGAGATCAACCTGTATCTAAAAATCTATTTATATACATATTAGGAGCATTTTTGATTTGGGTTACTTTTGTTGTTACCTTATTTAGAGATAGAATCAATATTATATTTAAAACTTTTCCCAATATTAATTTAATCTCTATTGAGCATAGAAAATCTATTGGAAGAGCTAACCCTCATCAATTTTTCTTTTTTAGTATAGCTGCAATATCTTATGCTTTATTTAGTCTAGCTTTAATCTATAAAACTCATTTAAATACAGAAAACATCGTTAAAGCTTGTATTTTAGCTATAGTCATCTCAGGAATATATCTTTTTATAAAATATGCTTTAATTTATCTTGTAGGTATTATTTTCCCTTTTAAAAAAGATGTAAGTCGATATTTATTTTTATACGAACAAACAAACGTTATACTCAGCTTAATCCTAATTCCATTTACTGTTTTTATCATTTTTAGTCCTTCTTTTATTACTTCTACAATTCTTATTATAGCATCTATTACCATCCTTGTTTGGTGGATATTAAGAATAATATTAGGATTTAGAATAGGAGGTAAATTTTTGACTATAAACATTTTCCGTTTTTTTGCTTACCTTTGCAGCGTCGAATTGGCACCTATAATTATTTTGTTCACTACAGTACAAATAATTATAGGGAAATCATTGTTTTTTTAAAGTTAATTTTTTCTGGATGTCAGCGAATCATTCAATTGAAAAATTCAAGAAAGTTCAGTCAATACTAATTTCTCAACCTAAACCTGAGAGATCACCTTATTACGATTTAGAAAAAAAATGGGGCTTGAAAATCGATTTTCGAAAATTTATTCAAGTCGAACCCGTAAGTGCAAAAGAATTTCGAAAATCAAGAATAAGGTTGCCAGAGTATACTGCTATTATTTTTACTTCTAAAGTATCAATAGATCATTTCTTTAGATTATGTGAAGAAATGAGAGTAACAATGGCTGCGGATACTCGATATTTTTGTTTAACAGAGATTATTGCAAATTATCTGCAAAAATTTATTGTTTACAGAAAAAGAAAAGTTACTGTAGGAAAAAGGACAATTCTTGACTTAAAAACAGGACTTAATAAGCATAAAAAAGAAAAATTTTTATTGCCCTGTTCTAATTTAGGAGCTAAAGAAGTTTCTGCTTTTTTAACAGAAAATAATTTTGATTGGACAGAAGCAGTCATGCATAAAACAGTTCCTAGTGATTTATCTGATTTAAGTGATGTAACATACGATATTCTTGTATTTTTTAGTCCATTAGGAATACATTCATTGTATGAAAATTTTCCAGAATTTAAACAAAATGAAACTCGATTAGCCATTTGGGGAAGTAGTACAAAACAAGCTGTTGAAGATCATGGGTTAAATATTAATATTTATGCTCCATCTCCAGAATTCAAATCTATGACAATGGCAATCGAAGATTATTTACAAAAATCAAATAAGGATAACGAAGAATAAACATCATTACAAATGGTTTTTCTTCTATAAATAAATCGGTATCGAAATCCTTCGATACCGATTTATAATTTCAAATAATTTCATAATAAGGTTGAATATCAAATGTATAATTTATCTGATACTATTGTAGCATTATCTACTCCCCAAGGAGAAGGAGCGATTGCTGTTATTCGACTATCGGGGAAAAATGCTATTTCTATTTGCGATACGATATTTTCTTCAAAAAATTTAAAAGACCAATCATCTCATACAGCTCATTTTGGAATGATTAGAGATGAAAAAAATAACATTATAGATGAAGTAGTCATCACTATTTTCAAAAATCCAAAATCTTATACAGGAGAAGATATATGTGAAATTTCTTGCCATGGTTCTTCCTATATTATCCAACAAATATTACAATTATTAATACGAAAAGGGGCTAGAACAGCACAAGCAGGAGAATTTACATTAAGAGCATTTATGAATGGAAAAATGGATTTATCTCAGGCAGAAGCTGTAGCAGATTTAATTGCTTCAGAATCTTCTTCGAGTCATACCGTAGCAATGAATCAAATGAGAGGAGGTATCTCTAATGAAATTCAACATTTAAGACAAGAACTCATTGATTTTGCCGCTTTAATAGAATTAGAATTAGATTTTGGTGAAGAAGATGTAGAATTTGCAGATAGAGAAAAACTCAAAAATTTGATCCTAAAAATTAATCATTATATCCAACAACTCAAAGATTCGTTTCGATTAGGAAATGCGATAAAACAAGGTATCAATACAGTTATTGCAGGAAGGCCCAATGCTGGAAAATCTACTTTATTAAATACTCTATTGAATGAAGAAAGAGCTATCGTTTCTGATATAGCAGGTACAACAAGAGATACCATAGAAGAAACGTTGAATATTAATGGTGTTACTTTTAGATTTATTGATACTGCTGGAATTAGAGAAGCTTCTGATACAATAGAAGCCATTGGTGTAGAAAAAGCCTATGATTCTATCCGAAAATCAACCATTTTGATTTATGTATATGATAGAACTCAATTAAATTCTGATCATGTTTGGAATGATATTCAAAAATTAAAACATGAAGGACTTTTCATTATTTTAATAGGAAATAAAACCGATGCTTTTTTCAATCTTTCTGATGCTAGAATAACCGAATTAACTCAAGGACAACGAGGTCAAGATAGAAATATGGATTGGAGCACTATAGAAAAACAATATCCTATTATTAATATCTCAGCCAATAGTGGCGAAAATATAGAAACCCTTAAAGAAGTATTATACAAAACTGTTCTTCATAAAAAGATAGATTTGAATGCAACAATTATTAGTAATTCTAGACATTATGATGCTTTACATGGAGCTTATGAATCCCTTTCCCAAGCACTCGAAAATTTAAAAGCAGGTATTTCTGGCGATTTTATAGCAATGGATATTCGTCATGCATTACAATATTTAGGAGAAATTACAGGAGAAATTAGTTCTGATGATTTATTAGAATCTATTTTTAGTCGTTTTTGTATCGGAAAATAAAACAACACAAAACACTATCTTTATATTTTGATTTGTAACTATTAAAACATCAAATATGATAATTCGAATATCAATCATCATAATAGGAAGCATTATCCTTTTCTTTTTAGGATGCTCAAGTAATAAATATGAGCAGGGTGAAAAATTATATGAAACTCATTGTGCTTCTTGTCATCAAATGAATGGAGAGGGATTAGGAAAATTATATCCTCCTTTAAATCAATCTGATTATTGGAAAAATAATATAAATTCTGTGCCTTGTATTATTAGAAATGGATTAAAAGATACCATTAGTGTTAATGGAAAAACATATAATACCGCAATGGCAGGAATACCTCAATTAACAGAATATGAGATTGCAAATATTGTCAATTTTATACAATCAAAATGGTATCAAAATCAAGAAGAAATTACTATTAAAACGATAAATTCAAATTTAAAAAATTGTAAATGATAATTATCGTTGCTGAGTTTTCTTAAGTTTGAATTTCTATCATTTTATAAAAAAAGATTATTTTGAAACTAATTTTGCATTAGAAAGAGAATAAAATAATTCATTAATATCTCCTGTAATTAGTTCAAATCTTCCTTTTAAAATAACAGGATCAGCAGTATATTGTATTCCTTCTATTGCAGATACATCCATTACCGTTTCTGGACCTGCTCCTCCACAGAAATAACACATATTATAGGGATAAAGAGAAAAGACAAATGTTTTATGATTCTTGTATCCTTCAACAGGAATGATATATCCTCGTACCGTAATTTCTTTTCCATCTAAGGCTAAAACTTCTTTTGAAAATACAGGAACTTTTACTTTAAAGCCCATAAATTCATCCTTTTCCATTTTAAAAGTAATTTTGGATAATGTTTTCCAAACAGCCATTCCTTCTTTTTTTGCGGTATCATTTTGAGCAAAAATACTAGTACTAATTAAGGCAACAAAAAGAATAGAGAGTATATGTTTCATAATTAAGATGATTATCGATTTATTAATAAGCTATTTTATTGAATGAGTTGGGCATTTAAAAGAATGTAAGGTAAACCGTAAGGATCCAATAAATTTAACATTAATGTTCCTTTTAATTTTATAGGTTCATCTGAATATTTAACAGAATGATTTGAAGATACTTCCATAACCGTTTCTGGACCTGCTTTTCCACAAAAATAACATAGATTATATGGTAGGGCAGAAAGAATAAATTCTTTATGAGTTTTATATCCTTTTTCAGGAAGTAAATATCCTTTTATTTCTATTTCTGTACCGTTTAAAGCTAAAATTTCTTTTGTAAAAATAGGTTGTTGGACATTAGCTTGAAGCTCATCATTCCAAACCATTTCAAATTTCAAATGAGATAATGTTTTCCATACATTATTTTTTGTTTGCCCTTTAGCTAGGCTTAAGTTACAACAAAAGAGAATAACAAGGCTAATACTATGTAGGTGTTTAAACAATATTTAACTCGTTTTATGAATTGCTTAGGTATTCTTTCAATTCTTTTACATTAATATCATGATGAGATTCATCATAAATAGCTTCTCCATTTTTAATTAAAATGACTTGAGGAGAATGATGATATACTTGTGTGATTTCTGCAATTTTATTAGAAATAGAACGATATTGTAATAAATCTAAATAATAAAAATCTAAATCATCTTTAGAAATATCCCAATCATCTTCTAAAATAAACTTTGCTCTACTACTAATTCCACAACGTGTACTATGTTTAAAAATAGCAACAGGTTTTTGGTGAGAAGATGTTATAATTTCTTCTAATTGTTTTTCTGAAGTTAACTCTTTCCAATCGTGTAATAAATGACTCACAATATTTTTTTATAGATAAATAAATATAATCTTAGAACGAATAATCATTAGATTAGGTTCTCAATATTATCTTAATTTAAAGGTAAAATATCCTAAAGGGGGAGTAATTCCTGTACCATTCCCTAAAGGTGCTGATGTCAAAATTTGAATAGGTTCTTTAGGATTAGTATCTAGATCCTCTGATGTAAAAGTAGTTCCACTATCTGTTCCAGCATCCCAAACTGTTACAGGAATGGTTATTTCATCTACCCATGCCCCATTTTGAAATAAATTATAATCTTTTACTCCTAGAAACCAATCAGGACTAGGTGCAATCATAGAAACGATAGAAACTAAAGGATGATCTTCATCTACATAAATAATAAATTCCTTATCTCCATTACCTCTATTGGGTGCATCATTAGTAATATAATCAAACCCAGAATCACTCAAAACAATATTTAATATTTGACTATCCAAAGGGTTTACAGCTCCTGTTTCTGCCATAACTTCCATTCCTTCTGTTGCAAAACCTCCTTCTTCAAATAATGTTACTTGTTCATTATGAGTTAGACCTATAAAATCAGAAAAATGATCATTATTAGGGAAGTCTGTAGGGTGGTTGTCTGCACTCCAATTTCCTTCAAAAATTACTTTATATTTTATTCCTAAATCTGGAGTAAATAAATCATCTTTACAAGAAGATAAAATGAGAATCATACTCATTGTGATACAAAATAAAAATACTTTCTTCATTCCATTTATTTTTTACAAAAATAAGGATAAAAAACAAAAGCTGCTTGTAAAGTTTTGTCTTTCACAAGCAGCTTTTGTTATTCTTTTCTTAAAACTAAGGCAATAAGCGCCCATATCTTCTTGGAAAAGGAATTGTTTCTCTTAAATGATGAATTCCGCAAATCCACCGCACCATTCTTTCAAGTCCTAATCCAAAGCCAGAATGAGGAACAGAACCAAAACGGCGTAAATCTAAATACCATTCAAAAGGTTCCATTGGTAAATTATGATCTTTAATTTTTTGAACTAAAACATCAATATCTGTTTCACGCTCTGAGCCACCTACTACTTCGCCATATCCGTCTGGAGCTAATAAATCGACTCCTTTTACATAATCAGGATTTCCTTCCACTTCTTTCATATAAAAAGCCTTAATTTTTGTAGGCCAATTATATACCATTACTGGAGCATCAAAAACGCGAGTTAAAACGGTTTCATCGGAGTTTCCAAAATCTTCACCATGTTTAAAATTTTGAGCAGATTCGATCCATTTAGGAATATTTCTACAAGCTTCTTCTAATGTTGCAATTTCACTTCTTAATGATAAAATTTTAGCTTCATTAAATTTTCTAGCTCCTTTTTTCATTCCTCCTTTAATTGCTTTTTCTCTCTCAGCAATATCTTTTGTTTTTTCCTCAATTCCTTGTTGAGCAGCAGCTAAATCATCTTTTTGTACTTGAATGGCATTTTTACCATTCACATCTTTTTCTCCTCTTAAGATCTGAATAGCTTCTGTATAAGGTACTCTAGGATAATCTTGATTCACTGTTTCTAAACGAGAAATATCTCTTTCTAATATTTCTAATTCATTTTTACAATTAGCTAAACAACGATTGACAACATGACGAGTAAATTTTTCTATTAAATCCATGTTCATTTCATTGGTATAAAATGCCATTTCTGGTTCAATCATCCAAAATTCTGCTAAGTGGCGAGGCGTATCAGATTTTTCAGCTCTAAAAGTAGGTCCAAAAGTATAAATTTTGCCTTGAGCCATACACATTGCTTCTCCATATAGCTGTCCTGTTTGAGCTAAATATGCAGGATCTCCAAAGAAGTCTGTTCCAAATAAATCGGTGGTTCCTTCAGCTGCATTTCCCGTAAAGATGGGAGAATCCATTTGTAAAAATCCTTCTTTTTGAAAAAATTCATGAATGCCCATAATTATTTCATTACGAACTCTCATGATTGCCCATTGACGTTTAGAACGCAACCATAAATGCCTTCTATCAGCTAAATGTCGAACACCATGTTCTGCTTCGTTCACTTTTATAGGATAATCTTTAGCATAATTATATATTTCGATATTAGAAGCAATAATTTCATAACCCCCTTTAGCACGATCATCTTTGGATACTGTTCCTTTAATCGCAAAAGAACTTTCTCTTGTTAATTTCTTAGCTGTTTCAAATAATGTTTCTCCTACATCATCTTTAGCTACAACACAAGGAGCGAAACCTGTTCCATCTCTCATTTCTATAAAAGCATGATTGGCTCCAAAACGAGCATTATATACCCAACCTTTAAGAGTGACTTCTTTTCCTTCGTGTTTTTCTAATTCATTAATAAATTGATGCATAATTATATGGTAGTTAAAATTCTATTTGTTTTGATATTATTAAAAATGAAAGGCAAAAATACAATAATCATTCATACAAGGAAATAATAATATCATAACAAAAAAAAATTATAAGTCATTATTTCTTTCCCAAGCATTTTGATTATTGATCTCTTCTTGGATTGTTATATAATTGATATAGCGTAGTTCGCTAATTTCTCCTTCTTGAATTGCTTTTTTTACAGCACATTTAGGTTCATTGATGTGCATACAATTAGAAAATTTACATTGATGAGAATATTCAAAAAATTCTCTAAAGTTATGAGATACTTCTTGAGGATTCATATTAATAAAAGAAAGACTTTTAATACCTGGAGTATCGATGATAGAAGCTCCTATGTTTAAGTCGTGCATTTCTGCAAAAGTGGTTGTATGTTGTCCTTTTCCAGAATAATTTGAAATTTCAAAGGTAGCTAAATCTAATTGAGGTTCTAATGTATTAATCAATGTTGATTTACCAACACCTGAATGTCCGCTAATTAAAGTAATTTTATCTTTTAATAAAGATTTAAAGTCTTTAATTCCTTCTCCTTCTAAAGCTGAAATAAAACGAACATCATAACCTATTTTTTGATAAATATGTTCTAGTTGTGCATATATATCCCATTCTTTATCTGTCCATAGGTCAGATTTATTAAAAACAATAATTGTAGGAATATCTAAAGGTTCTGTCATTAATAAAAAACGATCAATAAAGCCTTGTTTTAGATTGGGTTGAACAATTGTGTTTAAAACAACAGCTTGATCTATATTGGCTGCAATGAGATGTAAAAAGTGAGCTTTTCGAGGAGATTGTCGAACGACATAATTTTTTCTAGGAAGTATTTTTTTTATAAGGGCTGTTCGCTCATCACCTGTTTCTAATTCTAATTCTACTTGATCTCCTACTGCTACAGGATTGGTTAGTTTTTTACCATCTAAACGAAATTTGCCAATAATTCGAGATCTAAAAATATCTCCATTATTAGTTTTAACTTGGTACCAACTACCTGTTGATTTGATGACAGTCCCTTGCAAATAAAATAATTTAAAAATCTAAAATACTATTTCAAGACAATACAAAAATAAGAAATACATAGTTCCTTATTTTGCTTTTATTTGTGAAGATTCATGAACTGCTGTTGCCATTTCTATTACAAGTTGAGGATCTTTTTCTATGGCATCACCCACAACAACAACATCTGCACCAGCTATTGCTTTTGCTTTACAAGCCTCAGGAGTACGAATTCCTCCACCAATAATTAAAGGACAATTAACACTAGAACTTACACTATGAATCATACTATCACTAATGGACGTTTTAGCACCACTTCCTGCATCCATATACATGAGTTTTAAACCTAAATATTCTCCTGCAATTGCTGTAGAAACAGCAATATCATTTTTAGTTCTAGGAATAGGATAAGTATTACTCATATAAGAAACAGTAGTAGGAACACCTCCATCAATTAACATATAACCTGTAGATAAAATTTCCAAGGGACTAATTTTCAAAAAAGGAGCTGTCTCAACATGTTTACCTATTAATAAATCTGGGTTTCTTCCTGAAATTAAAGACAAAAATAATAAGGCATCAGCTCTATAACTGATTTGGTTGGTTCCTCCAGGAAAAAGAATAATGGGAATATCACATTGTTTCTTAATATTCGCAATTAATTCATCTAACATCATATTGATAATTAGACTTCCTCCTACGAAAAAATAGTCTATTTTAGCATCAATAGAAAGACGGATAACATCTTCAACATTACTTAAACTTAATTTATCAGGATCTAATAAGCAAGCAAAGCTTTTTTTACCTTTTTCTTTATCCGATAGAAATTTTTTATATAAATGATCTTTCATAGATTTATAATATTCGAGGGCAAAGTTAGGCTTTTTATATGTAAAGATGTTTTGCTTTGTATCTTTGTTTTAAAAATTATACCATGTTAATTTATAGTGTTACTGTTAAAATAGACAATTCTGTTCAATCTGATTGGAAAAAATGGATGAAAGAAGTTCATCTTCCTGATGTAATGAAAACAGGTTTATTTCAAGAATGTAAAATGTGTAAAGTTTTAAATGATAATGATCCTGATGCAACGACGTATAATATGCAATATTTGTGTCATGCGGCAGATTTTCAAAAATATCAAGAAAATTATGCTGTTGCATTACAAAAAGATCATACCGAAAGGTATAAAGATAAATATGTTGCTTTTAGAACGATGCTAAAAGTAGAAGAGGTATTATAAATTTTTAAACCATTATAATTTTAAAAATCAGTACCTAAAGAAACATGCCAAACTCCTGGTTGAACTATTTTAGTTTCGATTCCTTTAGCATAATCTACTCGAATAAAATATCCGAATAGTTTGGTTCTAACTCCTCCTCCAAAACTGGCAACAATTGGATCTCTATAATAATTCACTGTTACAGAAATAACTCCTGGAGGGTTTGTAATTGTTGCTGTATTTAATGGATTATCTTCACTAAAAGGAGACAATCCTTGCCAAGCTGTTCCTACATCAAAAAAGCTAACAAATTGAAAATTGCGAATAAAACCTGATTTAATAGGTTTTTGAAATAAATATTTAAAAATAGGAACTCTTAATTCTAAATTTCCTAAAATAAAAGAATTTCCATTGCGGATATTTGTAGCAAATCCACGTAATGGGCTTGCCATTGTTTGATAAGCAAATGAAGTCGTTTCTGGACTGGGTAAAGGAATATTATTATTAAATGTAGGAAATAATGAATTTTCAGTTCCACCTAAAAAGAATAACATTTTTTCAGAACCAAAAGATGTTGCAGCAGAAACTCGACTTGCAAAAACGGCGTGTTTTCCTAATCGTTGATAATATCTGATATCTGTTCCTATGAGTCCTAAAACTCCTTTATTGAAATCCCAATTAAATCCATTATTAAAACTAATATCCATTTTTTGATATACTTCTGTATAAGCTTTAAGTCTAAATCCATTTTTGATATTCACATCTATATCAACAGTATTATCAAAAACATATTCGAGACGTAAACCTAGCCGTTGCTCATTTTGAGGAGGTAATTCTTCAAGAGTTGTTCTATCATTAGATAAAAATTGTAATTTATCATTTCTAGCAGAAATAATAGCTCTAAAACTTCCATAAATATCTAAAGGATATTTCAATCTAACTTGTAATAAATCCGTTGCTTCTTTTAATTTATATGGAACAGGATTAGGTCCAGTACTATTTCCATTAGGAAGTGTAATAATTATGGTATTAGCATCAAAAGTTGTTCTAGAGGTCTTTTTATAATAGGTATAAGATTTATCTAATCTTTTTTTATCATCTTTAAATGTAACAAAATACTCAAGACCATCAAAAGATGTAGGAACTCTAAAACCTCCTTCTAATTCATAATCTTCGAATAAATCTTGAACACTACTTTTAATTAAGATTCCTGGTGCAGGGTAGTTATAAGGATTTCCTGTATAAATATCTAAGCCGCCAAATAAAAGACTATTATCTAACTGAGTTGTAATGGTATTAGATTTGAATTTTAATCGTTGCCCTACTATTTGTGTTACTCTAAATTTATGTACTTTCTTTTGTTCTTTAGAAAATGATTCTTTAGCATGAGTAATATTTGGACTTTGAAGAGTTATTTGTCCTTCTTCATCTTCAATAATAACTGCGGCATCAGGAACATCTGTTTCAAAATCACTTTCAAATTGATAATTATCAATATCAATGATATCGGTATCTTGTTCTACTACAATTTCTTCATTAGGAATAATTACTTCTTCCTTTTTATTTTCCTCTTCAGGATCTAAATAATCTGTTACAAAGTCATAATCATATTCTTTTGTAGGAGTTGTTGTTGTTTTATTCTCTTCTTCTTTGGGTTCTTCTTCATCTAAACGATCAAAATCTGTATCAAATTCCCAAGAATTATTATTCTCATCATTATTTTCAGGCTCAGGAGTATTATTTTCTGAACTTTCTTCTAAATTTTTTCCTTCGTCTTCGGTTGATTTTTTTTCTAAAAATTGAGTTTTGAAATCAACATTTTTTAATTCTATTTTTTCTATAGGAGTATCTGAAATAAACAATTTATGAATCCCATTGTGATAAAAATTTTGAACAAGTTTTCCTGTCCTAGAAGAATGAGCTTCTACAATATTTCTATTATAATTAGATACAGGATGATTTTTTCCTTTCCATTTATAAATATTACGAACAAAAGTCGTGTCTATTTCAGGTAAATTTGTATTAGGAATAGAATCTAATGATAGAATAACTTCTTCTCCTGTTTTTAAAACAACGACTCGTTCTTTATGAGATAAATATTTTTCTAATTCTCCTACATACTGATTATAAATTCCATTTTTATCCGATAAATAGGCATAATGAAAACTATCTATTCTTATAGGATTTTTTTCATTAGCATAAGGAGTATTTGTGATGCGAATGAGTTCTTTATTTTCTTTTTCTTCTAAAGAATAAAAATAAATATCAAAATTTTGAATGGGTAAAATAGTATCTAATTTTTGAGGAATTGTTCTGAGATCATCTCCTCGATTTGAAGCAAATAAAATTCCTTTTTCTCCATTCAAATGAGTATAAATAGGATCTAAATCATCATAAAAATCATTAGTGATGCTTTTAGAAGATTTTTGATTGATTCTATAAATAAAAATATCAGAAAGTCCTTTTAATGTTCCAGAAATTAAAAGTTCATTTGAGTTGATATATTCAAGATTGTAAATTCTTTGATATTTAGGAGCAATATTATCTTCGGTTTCAATTTTAGAATCAACATTAATTTGAGTAAATTTAATTACATCTCTCTTTTCATAAATAATACCTAAAAACTGATTATCTAAACTCCAAGAAATTAAAGGATAATTATAATCTGTTGCTTGAATATGATTTCTATATCCTGTATTAAAAACAACCTCTTTTTTACCCGATTCAACCTCTTGAACAATAACTTTTATTTTTCCTTTTTCATTCGTTGCATAAGCTATTTTTTTTCCATTAGGACTTATTTTAAGATGATTGATTGGCAATTTTTTCCTATTTTTAATATCAATTTGTAAGGAATCAGAAGGTGTTGCTGGAATTATTTTTGTTGCATATCGTTCATTAAAATAATCTCTCCAACTAATAATAGTTCTACTATAAGGAGAACCTAATACATATAAAAACCCACTTTCTACACTCCTATTAATTCTTGTAAGATAAATTAAATTAGATGCTGTTGCTGTTCCATAATTATTATCAATATAATACCAAAGAGAGTGCCCTGCTAATTTTGGTTCTGCTGCTGCAAATTTTTCAAAACTTGAATATTTATTAGAGGTAATAATATCTTTTAGTTGATTATCTAATTCAGCATCCCATTTTTTTCCAATATAACTGACTAAACCATCAGAGAACCAAGGAGGCAAATTTAATAATACTGCATTTTGAACAACTTCTTGAAAGCTATTTCCAAACATCATATTATTAACATATACCTTAGCAATTCCTTCTCTAATTTGTTGTCTTAAATGATTATGATTACCATCAAAATAAACAAATACTTTATTTCCTGCAATTTTTGTTTGTCCGCCAATATTTACAAATGTTTCTTCATTTCCTATATTACTTTGTTTTAAATCAGTAATATCTTTATAAACAATCAATTCTATTTTTCTATTAATCCGATGTTCTAAAATTTCTTGAATTTCAGAATAATCCCATTCCGCAATTTGCACTACTGCTTGTCCTAAAACTTTAGTATCTCCAGCCCAATAAACTCTAAAATTATCAGATTCATATTCAAACCATTTAAAATCATGATACTGTATTCTATTTTTTCCAAATTCTTCTTGTATCGTTTGAGCAGAAGATAGGAGAGAAAAACAAGTAATAAATCCAATGATTAAAAAATATGGAATACTTAAAAAATATGTGAATTGATATTTATAATTCATTCTTTCATTATTTTATTAGGATAATCATATATCCTTAGTGTCCGCTGCAACAGAAATATTTATCTTTGTGTTTTTATAATTACTTTAATATAACGGAAAAAATAAACATTTCTGTTGATTTTTGCTTGAAATAATATAAATATGACAAAGGTTATCAAGTTTGTGTTCAGTCCTTTTCAAGAAAACACCTATATATTATACGATGATACTAGGGAATGTATTATTATAGACCCTGGTTGTTATACGAAAAAAGAACAAGATGAGTTGTCTCATTGTATTGAAAAAAATGCACTTACTCCTGTAAAATTATTAAATACTCATTGCCATTTAGATCATGTTTTTGGAAATAAATTTGTTGCTGAAAAATATGGCTTGGGCTTAGAGTGTCATAAAGGAGAACTTCCAGTGTTACAATATGCTAAGGTAGCTGCTGATATGTATGGTGTAAAAATGGAAGAATCACCTCAACCGAGTAAATTTATTGCAGAGGGGGAAATCATTGAATTTGGAGAAACTCAATTACTTTCTATTTTCGCACCAGGACATTCTCCTGCAAGCTTATGTTTTTTTTGTGAAAAAGATAAATTTTTAATTGCAGGAGATACTTTATTTCGTTTAAGTATAGGAAGAACAGACTTACCAGGAGGAGATTATAATACTTTAATTTCAAGTATAAAAAATAATATTTTTCCATTAGGAGATGATGTTGTTGTTTACTCTGGTCACATGGAAGAAACAACCATTGGCTTTGAAAAAGAACATAATCCTTTTGTAGGTATTCATGCACATTGAAAAATTAAAATATGTCAAAAAGAACAGATGTTAATGAATTAGGCGAATTTGGTTTAATAGATCACTTAACTCAAAATATTAATTTACAACATGCTTCATCTTTAAAAGGAATTGGAGATGATGCTGCGGTATTAGAATATGGGAATAAAATGTTAGTTGTTTCTACAGATACTCTGGTAGAAGGAATTCATTTCGATTTAATATATTCTCCTTTAAAACATTTAGGATATAAAGCTGTAGTAGTTAATGTTTCGGATATTTATGCAATGAATGCTATTCCTAAACAAATTACTGTATCATTAGCATTTTCTAATCGTTTTTCTGTGGAAGCATTAGAAGAATTATATAAAGGAATTGAAGCAGCTTGTAATTTTTATAATATAGATTTAGTAGGAGGAGATACTACGTCTTCTCAAAAAGGTTTATTTATTAGCATTACAGCAATAGGAGAAGGAGAAAAAGATAAAATTACATATCGAAATGGAGCAAAGGAAGGAGATATTTTATGTGTTACAGGAGATTTAGGAGCAGCTTATTTAGGATTACAAATCTTAGAAAGAGAAAAACAAATTTACTTATCAAATCCAGGGATTCAACCCGATTTAGGAACGAATAAATATGTTATTGGTCGTCAATTAAAACCAGAAGCTAGAAAGGATATGATAGAAAATTTTATTCCTAAAGCTAATTTTACTCCAACCTCAATGATTGATATTTCTGATGGATTAGCTTCTGAATTATTTCATATTTGTAAGCAATCTAATGTAGGAGCAATTCTAGAAGAAAATGGCGTTCCTATTCGTTCAGATGTTCAAGAAATTGCAATTAATTTTAAATTAGATCCTATTACTTGTGCATTAAGTGGAGGAGAAGATTACGAATTATTATTTACGATATCTCCCAATGATTTAGAAAAGGTAAAATATATGCCAGATGTTTATATTTGTGGAGAAATAGTCAATGTTTCAGAAGGAATAAAACTACATACTAAAGGAGGTAATATTCACCCATTAAAAGCACAGGGCTGGGTACATTTTGGAAATTAATTTTAGATATGAATACAATTAAAATAAGCATCATTATGGGATCTGATTCTGATTTACCTGTAATGAAACAAGCAGAAGATGTTTTAAAAGAATTAGAAATCCCTGTTGAATTAACTATTATTTCTGCTCATAGAACTCCTGATAGAATGTTTGATTTTGCGAAAAATGCTCATAAAAGAGGAATTCAAGTGATTATCGCAGGAGCAGGAGGGGCGGCTCATTTACCAGGAATGGTGGCATCACTTTCTCCATTACCTGTTATTGGAGTTCCTATTAAATCTTCTAATTCTATAGATGGTTGGGATTCTATATTATCTATTTTACAAATGCCTAATGGTGTTCCTGTTGCAACCGTTGCATTAAATGGAGCAAAAAATGCAGGTATATTAGCTGCTCAAATTTTAGGAACAACAGATCCTCTTGTACTAGAAAAAATAATATCGTATAAAAAATCTTTGGCAGATAAAGTGAAAGAAAAATACGAAAGAATAGAGAAAGAAAGAAAACAATAAAAAGGTATAGAGGTTGAAATGTTTAAATCATTTCAACCTCTATCATTCTATTTTTCAATCAACCAAGTAGTACCTTCTTTACTATCTTTTAATTGAACTTTTAATTCATTTAATTTATCTCTGATTTTATCAGATGTGGTCCAATCTTTATTGGTTCTTGACGATTGACGAATATCAATAATCAAATCCATTAAACCTTCTAAAACATTTCCATTTTCAGAATTACTAGCTTGAGTTTCATCTTTTAATCCAAAAATATTAAAAATAAAATCATGGAATAATTGCTTTAAACTTTTGAGTGTTTCAGCACTAATACTACTTATAGGAATAATTCCATTTTTAAAAGAATTAATTTTATTCGTCAAAGTAAACAATCGTGCTAATGCTTTAGGAGTATTAAAATCATCATCCATATCTGCAATAGTAGATGCAATTAAAGAATTAATTTGTTGATCTTCATCAGAAATTTTGATATTCTCTTCATGCTTCAAATCTTCTAAAATTTGATAGGCCTCCATTAATTTATAATATCCTTTTTCCGCAGCTAATAAAGCTTCATCATTCAAATTTAAAGTACTTCTATAATGAGCTTGAAGCATAAAAAAACGAAGAATCATTGGACTAAAAGGCTTAGAAAAATGTATGTTTTCTCCTGTAAATAATTCTGTAGGAGTAATAGAATTACTAAGTCCTGTTTCAGGATCAGGCGTTTTGCTCATTTTTTTACCATTCAATAAAAGCATATCACCATGCATCCAATATTTTACAGGAGTTGTTCCACAAGCACCACAATTTTGAGCTATTTCATTTTCATGATGAGGAAATTTCAAATCTTCTCCTCCTCCATGAATATCAAATTCACTTCCTAAATATTTTGTACTCATTACAGAACACTCTAAATGCCAACCTGGAAAACCTTCGCCCCAAGGAGAATCCCAACGTTGTAAGGTATTAGGATCTGCTTTTATCCAGATGGCAAAATCAGCAGGATGTCTTTTTTCTCCTTGATTTTTTAATTCTCTAGATTCAGCTAATTGATCTTCAATTTTTCTACCAGATAATTGACCATAAACCTTATTTTCTTGAGCAAATTTAACTGTATTAAAATAAATGGTTCCTCCTACTTCATAACCATAACCATTATCCAAAATATCTTGAACCATTTTAATTTGCTCTGTAATATGCCCTGTAGCTCTAGGTTCAATACTAGGAGGAAGATTATTAAATGCCTCCATCATTTGATGAAAACCTACAGTATATTTTTGAGCTACTTCCATCGGTTCTAATTGAAGCGCTTTTGCCATTTTTGTCATTTTATCTTCTGCTCCTATGTCTGCATCTCCAACCAAATGACCTGCATCAGTAATATTTCTTACATATCGGACATTATATCCTTTATATAATAAATATCGATAAACAATATCAAAGCTTGTAAAAGTTCTACAATTCCCTAAATGAACATCACTATAAACAGTAGGACCACAAACATAAAGCCCAACTAATTTAGGATTTATAGGTTCAAATTTTTCTTTGGTCTTAGTTAAACTATTGTAGATGGATAAGGAATTCATTGATTACTTTTTTTATGAATCGGCAAAAATACAATCTCTATAAATTAAATGCCATTATTAGGTATGAAAACCTAAATATTATAGTATTTAGTTCCTAAAATAGGAATTTTATTAAAAGAAGAATATTAAGATATTAAATGGATGATTCCATTTTCTAAATTATAAAATTCTATTTCCTTGAATAAAGAGTTTAATCGCTGAATTGCAATTTGACTTCTAATGCCTCTTTTACAATAAACAACTACTGTTTTTATTCCCTGATTCACTTCATTTTTTCTAGAAATAATTTCTCCTAAAGGAATTAATACACCTCCTATATTAAAAGATTTATGTTCCCATTCTTCTCTTACATCTATCAATAAAAAATCTTTATCAATAGATTTCCATTCTTCAAGTTTTTGTACTGAAATTTGTTTCATAAAGCAAAAGTAATGATAGTTTGAATCAAAAGAAAACCTTTATATTTCATAAAATGTTGTATTATATTCTATTAATTAAAAAAATGTTGGTTATTTTATGTTTAGAAATGTTTGAAGTTGCTTTATTCATTTAATTTACATTTTAAACACTTCTTAATAAAGGAAGAAATATAAGAGATGAAACAAGTCAAATACATTAAAAATTATATCGGTGGAGCTTTAGTTCCAGCAGATTCTGGAGAATATATTGATAATATTAGTCCATTTAATGGAGAAGTATATTCTTATATACCAGATTCAGATGCTTCAGATGTACAAAAAGCAGTAGAAGCAGCAGAAAGAGCATTTCCTGAATGGTCTTCTTGTGGACTAGAGAAACGATATAGAATATTAACTCGCTTAGCAGATATCATTGAACAAAATTTAGAAGATTTTGCTTATGCAGAAAGTTTAGATTCTGGAAAACCTATTTCTATGTCTAAAAGTGTAGATATTCCTAGAGCTCATGCAAATATTCGATTTTTTGCTACAGCAATTATGCATTTTTCTTCTGAATCACATCATATGGAAAAAAGTGCAATTAATTTTACACTTCGTCAACCTGTAGGAGTTGTAGGTTGTATTTCTCCTTGGAATTTACCCTTATACCTTTTTACATGGAAAATTGCTCCAGCTTTAGCCAGTGGAAATTGTGTAATAGCTAAACCTTCTGAAGTGACTCCAATGACGGCTTTTCTATTAGCACAAGCTTGTGAAGAAGCAGGTTTACCTCCTGGGGTACTCAATATAATTCATGGTCTAGGACCTAAAGCAGGGCAAGCCATTGTAGAGCATCCCAAAATTAAAGCTATCTCTTTTACAGGAGGAACAGGAACAGGTAGAGAAATTGCTCGGATAGCTGCTCCTATGTTTAAAAAATTATCATTAGAATTGGGAGGTAAAAATCCTAATATCATTTTTGCAGATTGTGATTTTGATAAAATGATTTTTGATACACTTCGTTCTTCATTTTCTAATAATGGGCAAATTTGTTTGTGTGGATCAAGAATTTTTGTAGAAAGACCTATTTATGAAAAATTTAAAGAAGAATTTGTAAAAAGAACTCAATTTTTAAAAATAGGAGATCCTTTTTCTCCTCTAACAGATTTAGGGGCTTTGGTGAGTCAATCACATTTAGAAAAAGTGATGAGTTATATTGAATTAGCAAAAGTAGAAGGAGGAGAAATTTTAACAGGAGGTACTATTGTTGAAGGAGATGAAAAAACAAAAAATGGTTATTTCTTACGTCCTACAATTATCGAAGGACTTTCTCCTTATTGTAGAACCAATCAAGAAGAAATTTTTGGTCCTGTTGTTACTATTACTCCTTTTGATACAGAAGAAGAAGTACTAGAATATGCCAATTCTATTGATTATGGTTTATCCACTACAGTATGGACTAAAGATATCACTAGAGCGAATAGAATGGCGGAACAAATTCAAGCAGGGGTTATATGGGTAAATTGTTGGTTAGTAAGAGATTTGCGAACACCTTTTGGAGGGACAAAACATTCTGGTGTTGGAAGAGAAGGAGGTTTAGAAGCTCTTCGATTTTTTACGGAACCTAAGAATGTTTGTATTAAATATTAAATTTGTATTGAGAACAAGCTAGAAATATATTCCATTTGAAAAATAAAAATTATTATAAATGAAAGTAATTATTCCTGTAGCAGGTGTAGGTACACGATTGAGACCTCATACTTATACTCAGCCCAAACCTTTAATTCCGGTTGCAGGAAAGCCTATTATTTCTTTTATTATAGATCAATTAGTGAGTGCAGGTATTACAGATTTTGTTTTTGTAATTGGACATTTAGGAGAAAAAATAAAATTATATTTAGAAAAGCGATATCCTAATTTAAATAAAGAATTTATTCATCAAGAAAATCGTTTGGGTCTAGGTCATGCTATTTGGATGGCTAAAGAATCTTTAAGAGAAGCAGATGAATTATTTATTATTTTAGGAGATACCATTTATGATACAGATTTAAGCCCCTTTTTATCTTTGGAAAATTCTTGTGTAGGAATTAAAAAAGTTGATATTCCTAGTGAATTTGGTATTGCAGAAATTAATGAAAAAAGAGAAGTGATTCGAATGGTGGAAAAACCTAAAATTCCTAAATCAAATCAAGCATTAGTAGGTTTATACAAAATAAAAGAAATAGATGTTTTATTAGAAGCACTCGATTATATTGTTACAAATGATTATAGAACAAATGATGAATATCAATTAACAGATGCTTTAATGATGATGGTAGAAAAAGGAGTTATTTTTCATTCTATTACCATTAATAATTGGTATGACTGTGGGAAAAAAGAAGTTTTATTAGAAACTAATTTGATGTTGTTAAATAAAGCAGGTTTTGTTTCATCTAATATTCCTGAGTATTATAATACAATTGTAATACATCCTGTAGCTATAGGAAAAGATTGTGATATTTCTAATTCTATTATTGGTCCTCATGTTACAATTGGAGAGCACACTACAATTAATGATTCTGTCATTAGTGATTCTATTATTGGAAATTATGCTAAAATTGAAGAAATTGTACTTAAAAAATCTGTAATAGGAAATGATACTTCCATTAAAGGTTTTCGACATAGTTTGAATATTGGAGATAATACAGAAATAGATTTTAGTAAATAATTTAACAAAAAGCCTTTTCATTTTCTTGTATCTTTACAGGATGAAATTATTTTTCATTCTAGTCATATTATTTTATTCTTTTCATTATTCTATAGCACAAACATTTTTTGTGAATAATAGTGACGGTAATTTAGTGAATTTAGATATTAATGGATGTACCACGTCTAATATTACCAATATCGGTTCTTTTACAGATATTGCTTCTCATCCAGATGGTTTTTTATATGCTATAAAAAGTAATGGTCAAATTTATAGAATTAATGTTGCTAATGGGCAGGCTACATTTTTAAATTCATTACCAGGAAATAGTTATTATGCTTTAACGGCAGATTCTAATGGTGAAATTTTTGCAGCATCAGGAAATGGTGATTTAACTTCGTATCAACCAACAACAATGACAACCAGTACATATCCTAATATGGGGGTTGGAGCGTCAGGAGATTTAACTTTTTATCGAGGTGAAATGTATATGGCAACTGATGATAACACCCTAGTAAAAATTGATCCTAATAATCCTAATAATAATTCTGTGTTTATTGATTTTTCTTCTGCAAATGCTATCATTTATGGAATTGTAAGTTATGTCGATGGATGTCATGTTCAAACGTATGCTACATCCAATGATAATTCTTCTAGAATTTATGAAATAGATTGGGATAATCAAACTTTTAATTATGTATGTACTGTTCCTCATCAAATTTATGGGGGAGCAAGTGAATATGAATTTAATGCTACAGTAGAAGTCATTCAAATTAATAATATTGAAATTGTATTAGATGATTGTACTTCAAATAATGCGGATATAAATATTGATGCTTATAGTTTAAATGGAGGACTTCAATTTAGTTTAGATGGAATTAATTTTCAAAATAATAATTCTTTTTCTAATATTCCTACAGGAAATTATACACTTGAAATTATAGATAACGGAGGGTGTAGTCGAGAAGAAAATATAGTTGTTTCTTCTAGCGGTACAATTCAAATTAATAGTATAGAAGTTAATGATGTTACTTGTAATGAAAATAATGGAAATATTATTATTGATGCAGAAAGTACAGCAGGAGGACTTCAATATAGTATAGATGGAATTAATTTTTCAAGTGATAATCAGTATAATAATTTAGCAGCAAATAATTATACAATTATTATTACAGATGCAAATAATTGTTCTGCATCAGAAAATATTATAATAGAAGATATTCCTAATTTTGAATTAATTAATATTGATTTTGAACCAACAAGTTGTGGTGAAAATAATGGAAGTATTATTATTAATACTGAAAATAATAACAACAATGTTTTTTATAGTATAGATAATGGAATTAATTTTTCAAGCATTAATCAGTTTAATAATTTACCTGGTGGTGAATATCTTATTTTGATTCAAGATGATAATAATTGTAGTATAGAAGAGACTATTTTTATAGAAGAAAGTTTTCCTATTACTATAAATAATATTGAAGTAACGACTAATGTATGTGGAGAAAATAATGCACAAATTGTAGTAGATGCTTTTGCAGGAGAAAATATTATTTTACATTATCAATTAAATGAATTTGAAAATATTTCGGGACAATTTGAAAATTTACCTTCTGGTAATT
>JAHDII010000311.1 GCA_020630895.1 Saprospiraceae bacterium | reverse complement strand
CCATCTAAGTTTCCATCTATTTGAATTAATCCATCTGGATTACCATTATTATTACCATTATCCACAGTTACAGGTATGAACCATAAAGTGTTATCTGTTCCTACTAACCCATAATCTACTTCTCCAAAATTAAATGTTTGAAATTGTTCTGTTGTTAGTAATAAATTGGTAAAACAAGGATCTATTAAGGGATCAGGAGTAGCAGGGGCAACAGGGGGAGGACAATCATAAATTGCATACATCAACTCTGCTGTTTCTCCATTTACAGGGATTGGTAATACATAATCTTCATTAGAAGAAATAATAGTTGATTGACCATTACATAAATCAATATCTGTACCTAAAGGAGAATTTATTGTTCCTACATCTGCATTACAAATAGGTTCACAAGGACCGTTATCAAAAGCAATTCCCCAAGAAACTAGTGTTCCTTTTGCACCAGATCCATCATCTGTTATAGAGAGCGTCCAAGTTCCATTAGGATCACAACCATCAAAAGCATCAAAAGATTCTTCAGGTAAAAAATATCCTATTTCGGGACCTTCATAATCTACAATACTTTCTGTTGCCGTAGGGGTAAAACATATTTCTTGAGGGATGGAAGGATCTCCATAGTGATTGGTTTGTCCCCCATTATCTGTAGAAAGCTCAATTGTTGTACCATCTGGACAAGTTAATAAGATGTCTAAATCCTCTAAATATTGATGATCAATTAAAAGACAAACTTGTTCTATTTCTGTTCCCGAACCTATTGTTCCTGCAGAGCCTACATTTGTAAGAGGAGCTTCTAAAGTATAATAGTTTTGGTCTGTTGGATCAGGAATATCGACATTATAGTTGGCACCACATTCAGAAGGTGGTAGAGGGAAAAATCCTGCATAATTATCTCCTGTACCTGGAGCACCTGGACAAGTATTATTTTCTTGTCCTCCACCTTCCCAAGTAAAAGGAAGTGCATCAAATGTTGCAAAGAAGGTATAACACCTTGTATCATGTATTGCAGGATCTAAAAAAGTAATAGAACTACTTGTTGGATTACCAAATTGGATTTCTCCACCTGCGGTAATTGAACTATTTATTGTTACTCCGTTTTGATCGTTTGTCCAACTTGCTGGCGTAACTCCAATAATACTTGCACCATTGCCTGCAATATCGAAATGAATACCATGAGTAATTGAGGCACCATCGCCTCCGATACAGACTTCAAACTCTGAGGTAAAAGTACCATCGCCATTATCGATTGTTTCGATATGTTCAAAACCTGAATCATCGCAAGCAAAAAGCAAATTTGGAAGAGCAAGAATATTTAACAACAAGATCAAAATAAAAAAATTTTTATTTTGAAATAATACTTGAATATTAAAATTTTTGCTAGACAAAAAGTTATAGATTTTATTCATAACTAAATGTGGATTATTATCATATTTTTAAACCTACCACTACAAAAAAATTATGATTTCTTTTAATGTAGTGTAAACCAATCATCTAATATAAGAAAGTTTCTTGAATTTTTATAGAAAATTAACATTCAAAATGTAACTTTTCAAACAAAATTCGTTATAAAATATTCTTGTTCTTAGTTCTACATTTAAAGTTGTTCTTTTTTTAAAAAACCTTCCAAACACAAAAAACAACATAACACAATGACAATCAAAAAAATACGTAAAATAGACTATCAAATAAGTCATTAATTAAATCATCAAAATCAAAAGAAAATCATGTCACAAATATTAAGTAATACTTGGTGTAATTTTCAATAGATTTTATTAATTTTCTTCCTTTTTGTCTAAAATTATATATAATTTTTATTCTATATTTTCTATTTTTTCAAGAGATATTCTTTATGCTAATCTTCCCACCCTGGACAATCAAAAATCCAATCATTAGGGTATATTTTTTTCAATTTCGACCTAAAAAAGTTGTCAGAATATTGGAAATTATTTGTTTCAATTTTCATAAAACCAGCCCTTATTAGAATATCTCTTTTAAGGTTTTCATCTAAGGCTGAAAGGTAAGCTTCTTTGTAAAATTTTTCTGCAATAGAACCATTATAAAAATTATGATTTATCTTCAAATCATGATGAGTCCAATAAGCATAACTTTGCTTTTTATACCCTTCTAAATATTCTTGATCAAAAGCACTTTTAGCATAGGCCCACATGTGCCAAAAGCGACCAAAATCCGACATGGAATAATAGGCATTTCCAAGATAAAAAGCAATGATTGCTTTTTCATTTCCAGAGGCATTTCCAAGTTCTTTTTCTAATTGAATTATCTTTTCGATAAAAAAGGATTTATCGCAAAATTTAGAGGGTGAGATTGTTGCTGTTCCAACACTATCCAATGAAGGCTTATACCGAAAAGTATATTGTGGAATATGCTGGTCTATTTGAAAAGGATTTGAATTGAATTGTTCTTTATAAAAAAAGGCGTTTTTCCAAAAATCTTTTTTTACTTTCTTAAACCAAATTAAGGCATTTTTTAAATCATTTTTCCTGAGATATTTAACACCTATTAAATCTTTATATCTTTCTTTGGGATAACTATAATATTGTAATAAATATTTTTCCATTTCGGATTTATTATTACTCAATAATAAATTATAAAAGTTTTTTACATTTGCTATTGAACCAAATTCATCTAGATATAAAAAAGGATCTTCATGCTCCCAAAATTTATAAGGTTCAATCCATGTATCAACATAAAATTCTTCGTATTTTTTTGAGTTCTCTTGTCGTTTTATTTTTATAGGATATATCCCCGCAGCTAAAAATAAAGCTGCTCTTTCGTGCATTTTTTTTTGTTGATATGCTTTTGAAATTGCTAAGGTTAAATTAAGATATACTCTCGAAAATTTATTTTCTGTTTTTATTTTTGATGACAACCACTTGAGTTCTTTCCATAAATATTTTTCAAATTGGTCATTATATTTTTTAGAATAAATTAAATGATTTAAAATTCCTGTGGTACGAATTTGGATTTGTTCTATTTCGTTCTTAGAATTTTTCTTCGCTCTATTTAAGTAAGTTTTAGACATTTCGGGGGAATTATGTATAAAGTATAAATGAGCTAACATTAATTCCCACATTCCTTTATTTTTTATTTTTCCTTGCATCAATTTAGTTTCTAAAAATCCTATTATTTTTTCTAAATATAAAAAATCACTTTTATAATTTTTTTCAGCGGGCTGAGATTCCCACCAAAAGAATTGTGCAGGATTTTTAGAACTAAATTGATGAGGAGTATATCTTTGTGTAAGAATCCAATTTTCCAGTTTATTAACTTCTCTTATTAATAACGTTTGTACATATTTAGAATTAATATCTATTTCTACTATTTTTTTTAAATTATTTAAAGAACGTCCTGGATTTCTAATTTCTCTATTGATTAATAATTCAAATAATTCTTTTTTATTTTTTTCTTTTACGATTATAGAATCTAGTCTATCTATATTCATTTCATTATATGCAGATCTTTTTTTTGCATCTGAATGAATAAAAACTTTTGCAAAATTTTTCAAGGATACTTCTCTTTGATTTAATCTATATTGACAAGTAGCTACGTGATGTAATGCCCAATATTTAATAATACTCTCTTTATTATATTTTATTTCTTGGAATATTTCATTATAAAATGAAATTGCTTTTTTATTTAATCCAGCATAACGCATCAACATAATTGCTTGATAGGCGTACCTTTGTTTTAGCATTTCATTTTTTATTTCTCTTGCTTTATTCTTAATTCCAAGAATTAAATCTTCAATTTTTTTATTTTTCAAATCACTCTTCTCCC
>JAHDII010000016.1 GCA_020630895.1 Saprospiraceae bacterium | reverse complement strand
ATCTACGAGACTCTTCACGAGCAATTACTTGCTCAGTAACAGTTTCGTATTCAGCAGGTATTGCTATTAATCTACGAGATTCTGAACGTACTTCAATTTGTTCAGTAACAGTTTCATATTGAGCTGGAACTACAATTAGACGACGACTTTCAGGACGTACTTCTACTTGCTCAGTAACAGTTTCATATTGTGCAGGAATTACTTCTAAACGAGTAGAAGCATCACTACCAGAAACAGTTTCAGTTCTAGTTTCATATTCAGCTGGAACTACAATTAAACGACGGCTTTCTTCAGCCACCATTACTTGCTCAGTAACAGTTTCATACTGTGCAGGAATCACTTCTAAACGACTACCTGCATCACCAGCAGTTACTTGTTCAGTAACAGTTTCGTATTCAGCTGGAACTACAATTAAACGACGGCTTTCTTCAGCCACCATTACTTGCTCAGTAACAGTTTCGTACTGTGCAGGAATGACTCTTAATTGTGTAGAAGGAGCACTTCCTTCAAATGTTTCAGTTCTAGTTTCATATTCAGCTGGAACTACAATTAGACGACGACTTTCAGGACGCACTTCTACTTGTTCAGTAACAGTTTCATATTCAGCTGGAATAACACGTAATGTGGAACTTGCTGGAGCTTTTTCATACTGTTCGGTAACAGTTTCATACTCAGCAGGTACAGGAATTAGACGACGACTTTCCTCGGATACCATTACTTGTTCAGTAACAGTTTCATATCCAGCAGGAATGACTTCTACTCTTGTTGAAGCTCCTTTGATTTCAACTGTTTCAGTAACAGTATCATATTTGTCCTGGATCATACACTTAGCGTAGCATTTTCCTGGAGAACGTTCAATAGGCGCCTCAAAACCTGGCTGAGCGGTAGCAGCTACTGCGAAAAGCACGAAGACTACTCCTAAAATCAGGTTCAATTTTTTCATAGCGAAACAACAGATTTTAAAATTAATGAATAAGGTTTATAGCTAATAAAATTTATACCAATATTGATATAATAGAAAAAGGTATTTTACCATTTTCTATTATGTCTCTAGGGAGTAGACTACGGGCTTAACCAGTTTTATAAAAAGGTTGCCCGATATTTCAAAGAACATTTTGTTTTCGATTATATAATAATTACAATTTTAATAATTGTATTATTGGCTGCAAAGTTACGACTAAATTTTGGGATAACATAAATAATGTTTTGTGATAATTTGCTGAGGGATACTTAATGCACCTACTTGAGACATCGGAATGATTTTATTATTCTTATATAGAATTTTTATTTCATTTTTTTGATGGGTGTAAGTAACATTACTTTCTTTTCCTACTAATACTAAATTATTGATTTCACTTTCTTTTAAATGACTAAATAATTGAGCTATTTTTTGACGAATTTTAATTAAGTAGTCACTATTAAATTCATCATCTTTCATTTCTATTCTAAATAATTTTCTAAAAAGTAATCCTTTTGCATAAAAGGATAATAAAAAATCATTTGAAAGAGCCATTTTTTTTAAGGCGATTAAAATATCTGAATCATCTAAATTGGAATAGTGATGTAAGATTTCTTTTCCTTTTAATTTCAAATCATGAGATGTAAAATCGTGATTTAAAAAAAAATTGAGATTTTCAGAAGGTGTTTGTATTTTTAAGTGTTTTGCTCTTTGAAGAACTTTAATCATCATTTGTTCTGCAACTAAAGTTGTTTTATGCAAATACACTTGCCAATACATTAATCTTCTAGCGGTAAGAAATCTTTCAATAGAGTATAGTCCCTTTTCTTCAACAGCAAGTTCATTATTTCTAACAGTAAGCATTTTAATAATTCTATCATACCCTATTACTCCTTCATGAACTCCAGTATAAAAACTATCTCTACTTAAATAATCCATTCGATCCATGTCCAATTGTCCTGAAACTAATTGAAATAAAAATTTCTTGTGGTATTTATTCTCAAAAATTTGAATAGCCAAAGATAATTGCCCATCAAATTGTTGATTCAATTCATTCATAAAAAGAACAGAAAGTTCTTCATGATGAATATTAATTAGAGTATGTTCTAAAGCATGAGAAAAAGGACCATGTCCTATATCGTGTAATAAAATAGCAATAGAAACAGCTTCTGCTTCTTTTTCTGTAATAGTTATGCCCTTAGTACGTAATATGTCAATAGCTTGTTGAGTTAGGTGCAAAGCACCTAATGCATGATGAAACCGAGTATGTAAAGCTCCTGGGTACACATAATGAGTTAAGGCCAATTGTTTAATTCTTCTTAACCGTTGAAACCAAGGATGTTCCATCAAGTCAAAAATAATATCATAAGGAATAGTAATAAATCCATAAATAGGATCGTTAATAATTTTTCTTTTATTCATAGAGAAATATTAATATAAAATCTATATCCTAAATCCATTATTTATATCAAGCAAAATATCTGAAAAACTTCTTTTCCAGAAAAAATCATAACTAAGACTGCTATTTTTAAATAATGGTTGCTTTAGATTTCAATTTTTTTCAATTTTCTACAAAAATAAGTTGAATCATTTAGATAATTATAAAAAAGGAAAGGATAAAAAATTAAGAAGATTTGTGATATATTTATTTTTTTAATAGATATAGGAAAGATATTTGTAGGTTTATGAATCAATAAAAGAATATTTTTGTTGTAATGATATCATAAAGAGTAAAAAAAATAAAAATGAGTAATCAAATAAAAATTCTTTGGGCAGATGATGAAATAGATTTATTAAAACCCCAAGTTCTTTTTTTAGAAAAAAAAGGATATGATGTAATCACGGTAAGTAATGGTCATGATGCTATAGAAGAATGTGAAGAGTATAATGATATTGATATTGTTTTTTTAGATGAAAGTATGCCTGGTCTTACAGGTTTAGAAACACTTACAAAAATAAAAGAAATTCATCCCTTATTGCCTGTCGTAATGATTACTAAGAATGAGGCAGAAAATGTAATGGAAGAGGCTATTGGTGCTCAAATTACAGATTATCTGATTAAGCCTGTCAATCCTAATCAAATATTATTGACGTTAAAGAAAATCATTGATAAAAAGAATATTGTAAAAGAAAAAACAAGTACAGCTTATCGTCAAGAATTTGGAGAAATTTTTTCTAAGATTAATAGTGGGCTCAATTATCTTGAATGGGCAGACGTTTATAAAAAGATTGTCAATTGGGAAATTAAAATTGATGGTTCTGATACAGGTGATATGGCTGAAATTTTAGGCATGCAAAAAAGTGAAGCCAATGTTGAATTTTCTAAGTTTATAGAAAAAAACTATGTAGATTGGTTATATGATGAAACAGATAGAGCTCCAATAATGTCTCACAATTTGTTAAGAGAAAAATTATTTGATGATATCGTAGAAGAAGAACGACCTACGTTTTTTTTATTGTTAGATAATTTGAGGTATGATCAATGGAAAATTTTAGAGCCAATTATTTCTGAATATTATAGAGTAGATGAAGAAGATTTTTTCTATTCTATATTGCCTACAGCAACTCAATACAGTAGAAATGCTATTTTTTCTGGTTTAATGCCTTCAGAAATACAGGAATATTATCCTAATTGGTGGAAAAATGATAATGAGAAAGGAGGAAAAAATTTGCACGAACATGATTTATTAAGAGAACAGATTTCTCGTACATTTAGAGATGCTCCTAAATTTGATTATGTAAAAATCATTAATACTCAACATGCCAATGCTCTTCGAGATAATATTCATAATTATTTAAATAATGATTTAACAGTAATTGTCTATAATTTTATAGATATGCTTTCTCATGCTCGTACAGAAATGGAAGTATTAAAACAATTAGCAGGAGATGAAAGTGCCTATCGTTCTCTAACACGCTCTTGGTTTTTGCACTCTCCTTTATGGGATGCTTTAAAAACTATTTCTAAAAAAGATATTAATTTAGTGATTTCAACAGATCATGGTACGATTAGGGTAAAACAGCCTTCTAAAGTCATTGGAGATAAAGAAACTACAACTAATTTAAGATATAAAGTGGGTAAAAATTTAAAGTATGAACATCGAGATGTTTTAGAAATAAGAGATCCTAAAGAAGGGCTTCTTCCAAGACCTAATGTAAGTTCTCGATTTATTTTTGCTAAGGAAGATAAGTTCTTTTTATATCCTAATAACTATAACTATTATAACAATTATTATCGTGATACGTTTCAACATGGAGGGATCTCTTTAGAAGAAATCATTTGTCCAATTATAAAATTATCATCTAAATAATATTCCTTTTTAAAAGAGTTGTATTTTTGTAAATAAAAAACAAAACGATGTTTGGAAATTTAATGGGCGATATGGAAGCTCGCAAAGAAGAAATGAAAAAAAAATTGGCAGAAATAAAAGTCAATGAGACCTCTAATGGGGGTGCTATTTTTATTGAAGCTAATGCAAATAAAGAAATTTTAAATATCTCAATTGATAAATCTAAGTTAAATTCGGATGATATTGAAGAATTGGAAGACCTTTTGCTCGTTTCTTTAAATAAGGTATTAGAAAAAGCAAGTGCTAAAGAAGCCGAAGAAGCTCAAAATATGATTAGCGATTTGCTTCCTCCAGGGATGGGTAATTTATTTGGAGGTTTATAATGAGTTTTTAAATTTAATCATAACTATGTTTCGACTATATATTCTTATTTCTTTTTTGATTATTTCTTTTTTTACTGATACAGCAGCACAAGAACCTGCTGTTACTGATGGTTTAATTGCTTATTATTCTTTTGATAATTGCGATGCTACAGACGATACAGGGAATGGATCTGATGGTGTAATTATAGGGACTCCTTCTTGTGTTTGTGGGGTATCTGGAAATGGTTTAGAATTAGATGGAATAGATGATTATATTATCTTTTTGGGTTTGGTTAATAATTATTTTGATACAGATAACGTAAGTATTAGTTTTTATTTTAAATCTTTTGGCTCTCCTTTAGTACAAAATATTTTTTCTAAAAGGGAAGATTGTGGAGAAGATAATATTTTAAGTATAAACTATACTCCCGGATTAAATACTGTAACAGCTTATTTAAGTGAACATTCTGACAAAAAAAATAATGCAGTAGGAACTTTAGATTTTAGTAATTGTTGGCATCATGTCGTAATGGTTAGAAAAGGAGGAAAAGTACTTCTTTATTTAGATGGCGAATTGACTACAGAAGTGACCGCTATTTCTAGAATTAATTTAGAAAATAATGCTATTTTATCTTTAGCGGATAGCCCTTGTATTGGTTCTGGAGAAAATAGGTTTAAAGGTGTTATTGATGAAATTGCTGTGTATAGTAGAGATTTACTAGAAACAGAAGTAGAAGAATTATATTTACAACCCGATCAAATTGGTAATAGAGATACTTTAATATATTTAGGGCAATCTGTTAATACTTATATTCCTAATAGTTGTGCTAATAGTTTTTCTTGGACACCTACAACAGGAGTAGATGATCCAACTACAGGAAACACTATTCTTACTCCTACAGAAACAACCACCTATCAACTTACAATGGTAGATGATAATGGTTGTTTTTCTTCTGATACCATAAAAGTTACGGTTATTGATCCTGCTACCCTCGATTGTGAAAATATCTTTGTTCCTAAAGCTTTTACTCCTAATGGTACAGGTCCTTTGACAAATGAAACGATAGGAATTAGTAATCCTTTTGCTTTAGATGAACTCATTTCTTTAGAGATTTTTGATCGTTGGGGAGGTAGGGTATTTTATACTGATAGTGCTTTTGAACAATGGGATGGAAACTTTGGAGGAAAAGCACTAAATCCAGGTGTTTTTCTTTATAAGATGAAATACATTTGTAGTGGTGAAGAACGAGTAAAATTTGGAAGTCTTTCATTAATTCGATAAAAAATAGCTACATTGGATCATTTTAAGGATTATTTTTTGGTTTATTCCATCTAATTCTTAATTTAGTGTTATAATTATTTATTTATAAGGTGTAAATAAATAAAATTAGTTTTATTTAAGGGTGATTCATTTGGGTTTTTTACTTATGAGAGAATCTTATAAAAGATTCTCTCTTTTTTTATGAAAATATTAGTTTTAGGAAATATTGGTTCAGGAAAAACAACTCTGTGTAAAGAGTTATCTCAACAACTGCCCTCTTTTGAATATATAGCCATTGATGATTTTAGAAGAATTCATAGTGATGGAACTTTAAAAGGAGATTCAAAAACAAAAAGCCTTTTTGTTAAAAATATTACTCATGATGATACTTTTCAAATTATAGAATGTTCTGGGTTTGGAAGACTAGGAAGTTCCGTCTATCGAAGAATGAATAAATACAAAGGAAAACTTTTGGTTGTTATAACATTAGTTGATAAAGAAATTTGTCTTCAACGCCTTAAAAAGAGAATATGGGATGTCCCTTTTCCTCAAGATATTATTAGAGGAAATGATTTAGTTGTCAAACTAGATAAACAATTTAAGACAAGTTTTCTCCATAAAAGATGGGCTAGTAGAAGTAATACTATTTTTTTACAATCTCCACACCACAATTTAAAAGATCATAAAGCTCTTATTACTGCTATTATTTCTCTCATCAAAAATGATGAGGTGGTTTAGGAGTATTTTCAAAAATACTTTTAGGACGGGTTGTTACAGCAGATAAATTAAATGATAACTGCTATCTCATTCTTCTAGACATGGTATTTATTCAAAGCTACCTAATTACTATTTGTGCCATACCAGAAGCGACAAAAATTCAATATTGCATATCTAATAATTAGTCGTGCTACAAAAATTAATCAGACGATCAAAAAACAAATACTACAAATTTAAATGCAATTGTCCTTTGTGTGTATCCTCTTGAAAAAAATAATAGTTTTGATTTTAAATATTTTCCTTTTATAAATAGGAATGGTATAAAAATTGATATACTAACTTTAATATTGCAAAATATATTTAACAGTAAAATTAATTTTAGACTGTCACACTTTTTTTTTATAAAAAAGAAAAAAATTTTGTGAACTCAAAATAATGTTTTACTTTTAAAACATCCGAAAATTGAATCTCTTTTTTATCCTAATTATTCTAAATGAAAATAACAAATAATTTTATTATTTGAGAAAATTCTTATACCCCTAAGAGATAATTATAGACAAGGAAAAAATTTTGACAAAACAAACGAGTATTAATGTTAGTATTAGGAATCGCAACAGCAGTATTACTATTTGGTAGTGGTATGCTAGTTTTAGCAAAGCTATCAACTAGACGATAAAAGGGAAAACTAAAAGCATATTTGCTATTGATCAATATAAGATCTTACTTTGTAGTTTCATTCAATTGATGAAACACTTTGGCTCATATTGTTTTTATATCTAGAAAAATTTCTGAAGAACATTCAGAAGTAAATGACTTTAAGAAAAAGATTATTCTTAAAGACACTTCTTTAATTGAATTTAAAGAAGAGTCTTATGATATAAATTTTTCTAAAACAGATATAATCTTTTTTTATAGCAAAAATGCTGTTACCTTTTTTCTTCAAAAAAATAAATCTTTCTTAGAAAGAGAATTACCTCTTTTAGCATGTATGGGCAAAGGAACAGCTTATGCACTGCAAGGTTTTGGCTATCCTTCTGATTTTATTGGGCAAGGAACTCCTCAAGAAATTGCTTCCGATTTTTTAAAAATATCAGAAGGAAAAAAAGTATTATTTCCTAGAGCTAAAAATTCTAAACAATCTATTCAAAAATTATTAAAGAATAAAATTATTGATATAGATCTTGTCATTTATGATAATATCAAAAAAAATAATTTTGAAGATCCTTTAGCGGATATTTTAATTTTTACTAGTCCTCTAAATGTTGAAGCTTATTTTGATGCTATTCCTTATCGTGATGAAAAAATTATTGCCATAGGAAAAACAACTGAAAAAAAATTACTCTCCTTGGGATTACAAAATATTATAGTTAGTCCTCAATCGACAGAAAGAAGTGTACTAGAAACAGCTTTAAAAATAATTAATGTTGAATAATTATTTTTTCTAGTATTTTATTTTGGAATGAAATGAAATATATTCCTTTTTCAAGGAGAGAAACATTGATTTTTTGTTGTGTAGTTTTTAAAACTTCTCTTCCTAAAATATCATAAATAATAAATTCTTTTTCTTGTGGGTTTCCTTCAATATTTATCCAGCAACATGTAGGGTTAGGGTATATTTTAATATTAGAAAAAGAAATTTGATTTGTAGAAACAGAAGTATGAGTTGTAGTCCAAAACACATCAAAGCTTCCTTGTGATAGATAATCATTATTATTAAAAAAAATTGTATGATTAAATTCTCCTGCTATAATAATTTCTCCTGAAGAAAGGTATTTTATTTTTCTACTTAAAACAAAATTTTCTCCACCTAAAGAAAAGATATTTAAAAGGGTTCCATCATTTTCAAAAATAGAAATATATGTATCAAAATTTCCTTGTGAAAAAATAGAATAATTATCCCATTGAGAATTTCCTTGAAAATAACCTGTAACAATTATTTTATTATTTTCAACATCAATACTCGTTGCAAAATCATTATTAGTTCCTCCTAAAGATTTTCCCCATTGTACTTCTCCTTGAGGATTCAATTGTATTACATATACATTTTGATTAAAGCCTTCTGTTTGAATTTCAAAGCCAGTATAAGAAGAAAGTACACCAATAAAATGTCCTAAAAGATAAATATTCCCTTGATTATCAATATCAAAATCTGCAAAATCATCTTCAAGTACGCCTCCTATTTTTTTGCCCCAAATAAAATTTCCATCAGCATTTAATTTAGCAATAAAAATATCATGATCTGCGGTATTGGTTTGAATTGTATCTGTATTAAAAATGGCTTTTCCTTTAAATTGTCCTGCTATGATAATGTCATTATTATGATCCACTTTAAGAGTTGTTGCTCTCATAATTCCATCTATACCACTTTGTTGCATCCAAACAATATTTCCATCATTATCTATTTTAATCACAAATAAATCTCCTTCATCACTTTTAGCAATTAGTTGAAAATTATCCACTTGTAAAGTATCAAAAAAATAACCTGTTATATAAATATTATTTTCTGTATCTATATCTAAGTCTTCTGAAATACTTAAAATATTTCCATGAATATTTTTTGCCCAAATTACATTTCCATTGAGTTCATGTTTAGAAAGAAAAATATTTTTGGATGCCAAAGACGAATTTAAAGTTATAGTATCTATTTCTGTTTGAAGAATATAATTTCCGAAAAATAAAAGTTCATCATTTGAATTAATAATAGCATGACTTAATTGTTCTTCATAAATTCCTCCAAAACTAAAAACATTTTCTAATGTTCCTGCTTCGGAATAAATTTGACAATAAATATCTTCTTGTCCTTGACTTATTAAATTATAATTTTCAATTGAATAATTATTTTCAAAACTTCCTGCGAATATGAGTTTATTATTCGTTTCTATTAAAGCATTTATAGTTTCATTTTCAATTCCTCCAAAAGTATACAACTCTTCCCATGTTTGAGCAAAAGAAGTCATTGAACATACCAATATTAAAAAAGAAGTATAAAAATATTTCATAAAATATAAACGTATTTTTAAATCGCGAGGTATGCATTATTTAAATAAAAAAGGAGACAAATTCTTTTGCCTCCTTTTTTATTTCATTCTATAAAAGATAAAAGTTAGTTTAACTTTTTAAGTATAGCTTTTACTTACTATTTTTTCTTGAGCAGAAATCTTAACTTCAGTATCTTTTTGAAGTTCTAAGTTTTCTTTAATAGCTTGTTTTGCCTCAAGTATTTTTTGCTCATACTTTTTAATATCATCTTCTAAATTTTCCTTATCTTTCTTTTGCTTCTTTAAATCTTTTTCAAGATCCTTAAGAATTTTTTCTTGTTCTTTTAAATCTTCTTCAACAGAAGCACGAGAAACACTTAAAGCAAATTCATTCAATAATTTTTTAGCAATGCTAATTTTATCTCCATGCATTTGAGAATTCAAATATGCTCCACCTAAATCAAACCAAACAGTAAGAATAGTATTATCTCCTGATTGTCTTAAAGAAGAATATACATCAACAGTATTGGTTGACATATCTTTAATTTCACAATCATCAGCAAAAGTTTCTCCTTTTTTCTTATCAAATTTTACTTTGCCTTTATAATCTTTAATATATTTTTCCCATGCTTTTTGAACATCTTTTTGGAGTGTTTGCCGCAACTCTAAAGAGAATGCATTTTGACTGCCATGACTCATAGAAGCATTTCCTTCTTTGATTTGTGCAAATATAGCTGCTGAGCTAAACATAATAGCTAATAATAAAAGTGTCGCTTTTTTCATGCGATATTGATTTTAGTTAAAAAATGTATATACATTAAGACGTTGTTTTACCTAGCCTGTAACTTCTTTATAGGTTAATGTCTTGTTAAAAGGGCAAATCATCGCTTTCATCAAAGCTTTGCTCTTCTGTTGTAGGAAAAGCAGCATCATTTGGCATAGGAGTTTCCTCTTTTTGAACTTGAGGCTGCTCCAATTTCCAAGCATTTAATGAATTGAAATATTTAATATCTCCTTGAGGAGATTTCCATTCTCTTCCTCTAATATCAAAAAATACTTTAATAAGATCTTGTTCATTGTATGAATCTAACAAACCACAACGATCTTGTGTTAGTTGGAATTGAACATATTGAGGATATGCTCCATTCAACTCTAATACAAACTCTCTCTTTTTAAATGTATCGGTTACTTGAGCTGTATCAAATTTTTTATATAATTTACCTTCAATTTCAAATGACATGTAGTAGTCTTTTTTTAATATTAAAAAATTTTTTAGAATACAAAAATACAAAATTTTAAAGGCTTTTTAATTTTTATGGCTTCAATATCTATTTAGCCAAAGAAAGAATGTAATTTTACAGCGTGAAAACAGATAAAAATCATATTAAATCAAAAAAAATGCTACCTATCATGGAGCATTTTTACACCATACAAGGAGAAGGAGTGCATCAAGGGAAAGCCGCTTATTTTATTCGCTTAGGCGGTTGTGATGTAGGCTGTACTTGGTGTGATGTTAAAGAATCTTGGGATGCTGAGCAACATCCTAAAAAGAATATTGCAGATTTGCTTCAAGAAGCCAATCAATTTCCTGGTCGTTTGGTCGTTATTACAGGAGGCGAACCTTTAATGCATGATTTATCAGAACTTACTCAAGAATTTCAGCAAGCAGGTTTTAGAACACATATTGAAACTTCTGGTGCTCATCCTCTTTCTGGATTTTGGGACTGGATTTGTTTATCTCCTAAAAAATTTAAATTGCCTTTAGATGATTGTTATCAAAAAGCCCATGAATTAAAAATTATTGTATTCAATAAACATGATTTGATTTGGGCTCAAGAACAAGCAGCTAAGGTAAATGATAATTGTACCTTATTATTACAACCAGAATGGAGTAAAGAACAAAAAATGCTTCCTTTAATCATCAATTTTGTAAAAGAAAATCCTAAATGGAGAATTTCATTACAAACACATAAATATATTAATGTACCATAGAAAATCATTTTTATAATATTGATGAACTATAGATTATTATTTAAAAGGAGATATTCAGTAGTAAGGGCATAGATTTCTCATGTTCGTTTTGCTAGGAAAGGTAACTAATGTGTTATTAATTCATCTTACAATTTTTCAACATATAACTTTTTTGCAATCTCACAACGGATTTCACTCACTATCTTATCAAAGGCTTAGATTACTGCTAAATAATCTTAAAAAAAGAGGCTCTCACAAATGAAGAACCTCTTTTAATATGAATATGACGGTTTATTTTATTTTAAAACTACTTTTTTGGTTAGTACTTTACCATCTTGATTGATATTTACAAAATATATTCCTGGAGTATTTCCTTTTAAATTAAATTCACCAGTATATGTTCCATTAAAATCATTGATTTCATCTTTTATGATTTCTTTTCCAGATGCATCTGTAATCGAAATTGAAATCGGTGAAATAGTACTTGAATTAAAATTCAATTTGAATGTACCATCATTAGGATTTGGAAATAATTCTATATTTTCTAATTCTAGTCGAGCATTCCCTATATCAGATTTAATTATTTTTTCTTCTTCATTTTCTTTTGAAGATTTTTTGATAATAATTTTTTTCTCTATTTTTTGAACTGTTTTATCAGAAGAACAACAAGAATGAGAACAACAAGCTTTTACTGTACGTCCTAATAAAACGACATTTGCTTTTTTCTTTTTACCATCACGAATAAAATGAATTTTCACTTTATCACCAGGTTTCTTTTGATTTACTGCTGCAATTAATTGATCGGTATTTGCAACATCTAATTTTTCAAATTTTGTAACAATATCATCTATTTGTAAGGTATTATCTGCACGATTGACTTCAACAATTTTAATTCCTTTACGATTTTCAGTTTCTTCAATCATAATACCAATCATCGGCTTATCTATTTTTTTATTCTTAACACAACACTGTTGTTGAGAGGGAGAACAAGAAGGTTTACCCATAGGATGTTCAATAACTGTAACCGTTCTTTCTTTTTGTGCTTTTGATTCTCCTAAAGTAGCACTAGTTTCTTTTTGTTGTCCGTCTCTTATGTATGTAATACGAACACTATCGCCTATTTTTTTAGAACGAATTATTTGAGCTAACTCAGAAAAAGAAACTACTTTTTTTCCTTCAAATTCAGTAATAATATCTCCTTCTTGAAGCCCTGCTTTTTCTGCTGCAGAATTTTCAATAACTCCTCCTAGTATGACTCCTTGTTCTGAATCATCCCCAGGCCAAATGCCTAAAAATGCTTTGTTTTCGAGAGCTTCATCATTAATAATATATGTTTGATTGTTAGAACCTATCCATTTAGAGTCACAATTTTCAATAATAATATCTAAATCTTTTGGTAAATCATCACTACTCTCTATAAAAAGAATACGTTTTTGTCCATCAGGAGAAACTTCAAATTCATCAGCATTTTCAAATTTTAAAATTTTGACTTTGCCTCCTTCTTCAGAAATATCAATATCAAGATGTTTAATTTTATTTTTAATATCATCAGGAATATTTTCATTATCTAAAATGATTTTATGAATATCTTCTACATTATCACCATCTTTTTCTATAGTAATAACTTTAATTGTATTTAAACCTTCAATTTCTCCTTCTTTATTAAGGATTATTTCGACTTCTTCATCTCCATTAGAATTACTATCTGTAGTTATTTTTTCAACATTGACATTAATTTCAACTTCTGTACCTTCCTCCTTTTCAGGCATATAATCATCAATATTAAAATTTTCAGCATCTTTACCTTCTAGAATAATTTCTTTTGTTGTAACATTACCATCTTTGTCTGTAATTTTTGTGGTAATTACTACTTTATTTTCTGTTTGTTGTGCAATGATTAAAGATGAGGCAAACAGAAATACAATAAAGCTAAAAAATATTTTTCTCAACATAATTTTAAGTATTAAATTAAAAATGAATTACAAGATACTCAAAAACATAAGAGTATTCAAAAGTTAAGAGACAGTTAATTCTCAGCATGGGTTGCATAGTTCTTATACATTTGTAAATGTTAAAATTATTATTTTAGCGTTTTTAAACTATTTTTTACTTAAAACGTAATTATTTTATAAGCCTTAAATTAAGTCACTCAAGAAATTTATGAGTAAAAGTGCTATATGGAGAATTATTGGTTTAATGAGTATTGCTTTGATAGGTATCATTGCACTTCAAGTATATTGGATCAGTGAAAGAATGTCTCTAGAAGAAAACCATTTTAATGAATCTGTATTTAGAGCATTAAACCAAGTAGCAGCTAAATTAGAAGTAGAAGAAGATAAAAGAATAGATCAAACTATATGGAATCCAGAAAAATTTTCTAATTTTTCTCTTACAAAAAAACAAGCAGATTATTCTATAGATAATTCAGAACAAATAGGTGTCACCTATAATAAAAATAGATTTGATACCCTCAGTTCTTCTTATGGGCATACAGGAAAGATTGGATGTTCTTGTTCGAATTGTAAATTGGACAAATTATATGCAGAACAAAAATTAATTGATCGCTTATTAACTAAAGAACTATATGCTCCCGATCCTATAGAGGAAAGAATACTTGTAGAACATTTAGATACTTATTTAAAACAAGAACTTCACAATAGAAACATCATGTTAGATTATACATATGGAGTATATTCTAACAATAAGAAAGCTTTTGTAATTAGAGATGGTAAATACAATTATGTAGCTAGTGCAGAAGATGATTTTGGTTCTCAAGCCGTATCTCTTCCTGAATTAGATAAAATGCCAAGTGATAATAGAGAATTATTGAATTCTAAATACAGCGTTCTATTATTTAGAAGTTCTTTAAAACTTCAGCCTCCAGGATATTTAATGATTCATTTTCCAGGAAAATCAGGTTATGTATGGAGAACTGTATGGACAACTGTATTTGCAGCTATTTTATTTACTACCATTATATTATTTTGTTTTGTATATACAATACAGGTTATTTTTACTCAGAAAAAGTTATCTATGATAAAATCAGATTTTATCAATAATATGACTCATGAGTTTAAAACACCAATTGCTACGATTTCTTTAGCATCAGATTCTATTACAAGTCCTATGATTGCAGGAGATTCAGCTAAAGTACAACGCTTTGCCAATATCATAAAGCAAGAAAATCAAAGGATGAACAAACAAGTTGAAAAAGTACTTCAAATGGCTCTTTTGGATAAAAAAGATGTTCAACTTAAATTTACTAAAGTAGATGTTCATGAAGTCGTCAAACAGGCAATTAATAATATTAATTTGCGAGTTGAGAAAAAAGGAGGCAAGGCTAGGGCAATCCTAAACGCAAGTAATTCGTTTATAGAAGCAGATATGACTCATTTTTCAAATGTAGTTAATAATTTATTAGATAACGCATATAAATATACTCCTGAAACACCTGAAATTATTGTAAGAACCGAAAATGTTGGAAATGGCGTTAACATTATAGTCAAAGACAATGGAATTGGAATGACAAATGAAGATAGAAGGCATATTTTCGATAAATTTTATCGAGTGCATACTGGAAATCTTCATGATGTAAAAGGTTTTGGTCTTGGATTAAGCTATGTTAAAGCTATTACTTCAGCTCATAAAGGAAATATTAGTGTAAAAAGTGAACTTGGAAAAGGGAGCGAATTTACAGTCTTCTTTCCTTATGCTGTAAAGTAAGGCAGCATATTTGGCAACTTATTTGTTATTAATTTGATAAGAAAATACTCAATTGATATGACTAATGAAACGAACCCACGTATTTTATTATGTGAAGACGACCAAAATTTTGGTGATGTTTTAAGATCTTATCTTGAAATGCATGAATTTAATGTTACCCTTGCTACTGATGGTATGGCTGGATTAGACAGCTATAGAAGAGGAGAGTTTGATTTATGTATTTTTGATGTAATGATGCCTAAAAAAGATGGTTTTACTCTTGCTAAAGAAATTAGAGAACAAGATAAAGAAATGCCAATTATCTTTTTGACAGCAAAAACATTGAAAGATGATGTACTTCAAGGTTTTAAAATAGGTGCAGATGATTATATCTCAAAACCTTTTAATTCTGAAGAATTATTATATCGAATTCAAGCAGTTCTTAAAAGAAGCCAAACGGTTATTAAAAAAGAAGATGACCAAAAAGAATTTAATATTGGAACTAAATTCCATTTTAATTTTCCTTTGCGAATCCTTTCCTATCAAGGAGAAGAAACAGATAAACTTTCTCCAAAGGAAGCTCAGTTATTAAAAATGTTTTGTCAACACATGAACGATATTTTACCTCGTTCGGAAGCTCTTACAAAAATTTGGGGAGAAGACAATTATTTTACAGCTAGAAGTATGGATGTTTTTGTAACAAAATTAAGAAAGTATCTTAAACGGGACGAAAATATTGAAATCGTTAATATTCATGGAAATGGATTTCAACTTTTAGTAAAGGAAGAAGAAGAAGTCAACTCTTAATACAATAATCTTCTATTCTAATATTTTACTTTAGCCCTTTGAAAATATTTCAAAGGGCTAAAGGTATTTTTTTATGTCACAAATAATCCCCTAAAAATCATCAAATCAAAAATAAAATAGTACTTTTGTCATATCAATCTATATCATTAGATATGATATAACTTCTGCCCAGTATTTCTCTATTAAATACCAATATTGTTAAACAATCATCTTTTCCTTTATCATTATGATAATATAAGAGAACAGAGTGAGAAACGGTAACTTTAAATTTATTAAAGTTGCCGTTTTTTGAGCCTCTTAAGATTTTATAGAGTGTGTTTTTTCTCAAACACTAAAATTACTTAATTATCAAAGCCTTAGATTATTGAGAATAGCTTGATCCTTAAATCAGTAATTTACATTTATTTTTTTGCGCTGCTGATGCATTCTAAACGTTCTATTTTTTCCATTGAGTTGAAATGATATAATATTAGAATGTTTTTTTGTTTCCTCTAGTAAACATGTATTATATACCTCAATATTTTTTATATTAGAAATCGTTTTATTAAATATACATTTTACTTGGTAAAAGAGTCTATCTTCTAAAATTTCATTGACTTTAAATTTCATGTTTTGATGATTGATCACCCAAGTTGTATTTTTATTTAAATAATTTTGAATTGTTTTTTTTGTGACTTTATCTTTTTTTAATGCTAAATTTAAATCTTCTTTATCAAATTTAATATTCAAATATAGGTTATCATTTTCTTGATAAACATCAAATTTAGCTATTTCAATATCATGAAAAAAAGGAGAAGAAATAAATGTAAAAAATAAAATTATTGTCTTCATTTATTATGGATTAATTATTATTTTATGAACAAGGTTTAAATTATGATGATTAGAAATTCTTACTAAATAAATTCCTTGACTCAAGTGGTTCAAATTATTAAAAACAATATTTTTCCCATTATGAATCGTTATATGTTTTTTATAAATTTCTTTTCCTTGAATATCCATAATAGAAATTTCTAATAATTCGCTGTCTTTATGAATAGATTGAACAATAATTTCATTATTACTAAAGTCATGATAAATAGAATAATGATTTGAACTTTTTATATCAACAGATTGAATAGAAGAATACTTAAATGTTCCATCTATATCTACCATTTTTAATCTGTAATAAATAATGGGATTATTATTAAAAATCTCATCTTTTAAAGAATAATAATTGAGAGCATTCAAATTTCCTTTACCTCTAACTTCACTAATATCCTCCCAAGTAACAGCATCAAAACTTTTTTGAATCATAAAATGACTAAAATTGGTTTCATCTGTTGTAGTCCAATTTAAATATACTGTATTATTTTGTAATAATCTAGCATTAAATTCTAATAATGCAAGAGGCAAAACGGCTGTAATTCTTGTAACAACCATTGAATCACATGAGCTATCCCAGTTATTAATAATATCTTGATATTCCCCTACAGAATTATAAGTATTTGTTCCTACATTAATCGATTCTCCTGCATTTAATGTAATTTTTTGTTGAAATAACGGTCTATAACAACTCTCTGATCCAGTACCATTATCAAAACTAATATTTGGAGTGCCTGAAAGACAACGAGAAATTTGAGGAAAACTATCTGTTACCACATAAAAATAATTAAATGTTTGAGGACCACAAACCGTATTTAATGTTACATCCCTAGCAATTCCATTACATTCATCTAAATCTCCAGAGCCTAAAACAAATTCATAATCATTAGTATATTTTCCATTATAAGGACCACAAGGAGAGTTAATTCCATCACCTGGTCTATCACCAGGTTTTAACCGATAGCTAGGCTGTAATAAGGCTAAACCACCTACACCATCGGGAGCAAAACGGTATAAAACAGGAAAACCATCAGAAGCCCATCCTATTTGAATAGGACCAGAAGGAGCTGTTGTTGTTGTACTTAAACCTGCTTGAATATTTTCTGCATATTCAAACATATTACCGTGGTAATGATAGCCTTGATTTCCTGTATGAGCAGAAGAACAATCTAAACCTACTACATCTGGACCACTCCCTTGATTATTTGTTGGTTCAAAAATCCAATCCCAATTAAATTCACCAGTATTTGCATTTTCAAAAATAAAGGGAGTAGCAGGAGCAGGAGCCATTTTAACTCCATTTAAAGCAACACCAAAAAACATGTCCGGTCTATTAGTTGTAATATTAGTAATTGAAGTTTTTTCTGCTGCTAATGTTGGATTTTCATTGACTTCAAAATATCTAAATATTTGAGTTGGTTTTTGAGCAGGTGTATTATAACAATAGTCATGATCTGGGAAATTAGTTGTGGATATATATCTAACTCCATTATAAACGGCTTCCGAATATTGACTTTCGTCAGGAAGTGGAGTATCACAACAACCAATATTTGTAGTACTAGTAAAATTATTATATGTACAAACGGGTAAACCAGCACAATATGTTCCACCTATATCTATAGATGTTTCAATTCCATTTTGGATTAAATCTCTACAAGACCAGTCCGTCCTAATATATGTGGCTTCAATTACTAAGTCATCATAAGCTATTTGTTCATCAACAGAAAGGGATGGAAGTAAATTATTCAATTCAAAAGGATCTGCTATTAAATCATAAAACTCTCTTGTTCCATCTGAGAATTGAATCAGTTTATATTGTGAATCTCTTACGGCAAAGTCATCTCCTCCAGTTCCTTTACTTTGATAATCTATATAATTATAAGGTCTTTGAGGAGCAGAAGAATTGCTTAGTAATGGATGAAAACTAAAACTATTATAGATTCCTCCAGGTAATGAAGCTCCTGCAATTTCTAAAATAGTTGCATAAATATCTACTATATTAACCATTGCATTTTCTGTTTCTCCAACCCGAGTTACACCTTTTCCTGAAACAATGAATGGTACATTAATTCCTCCTTGATAAACGGAACCTTTTCCTCTTGTAGCAGGATAACTTTTTAGATGATTATTGGGTGTTCCATTATCGCCTATAAAAATAACAACAGTATTATCTAAAACTGGAGTTGGTATATTACTGAATAATCTTCCTATATAATAATCCATTGCTTCTATAGAAGCAACATATCTTCTAAATGAATTTGTTGCACTAACAGTATAAGTTCCTACAGGAGGAACATGTGATGGAGCATGAGGGGCTACATGAGCTAGCCACAAGAAAAAGGGTGAAGTTCTGCTATTTACCCAAGTAATAGCTTCGTCTGTAAAATCTTCAGTAGCATAAGTTGTTTCATTTACAAGTGATGCACCAACTAACTTATCCCAATTATAATAATCGGGTACTGAAGAATTAAATACACCAGTATAAAAATCGACACCATGCTGAGTAGGATGTGTATAATCCGTTGTATTATGTATATGCCATTTTCCTATAACTGCATCTGAATATGCATTTGCTGTTTGATTCGCTAATTCTTTAAAAATAGAAGTATGCGTTGTCGCATCTAAAAGACCCGGCACTTTTTGTACACCTGTATTAATACCATATTTCCCACTCATAATAGATGCACGTGTTGGAGTACATTGAGGTGTTGCCCAAGCATTAGTAAATGTAACTCCACTACTTCTTAAGGCATCGATATTCGGGGTGACAGGCATAGGGGTGTTCCCAGTTAAATATCCTGGAGTGACATCTGTGCCCATGTCATCTGCTATAATAAGTATTACATTGGGTCTTAATGGGTCTGTTTGAGAAAAGGATATATGAATTTTAATAATTGTAAATAAAAGAAAAAGTAATATTCGTATCATATACTTATTATTATAAGTTCTTTAAAAATCTTATTTTAAGTGAAAATAGTTTTTTAAAACTTAAGACTTAATAATTTCATCTAGGTTTAATTGGATGTACAAAACTAAGAGATATAATTAAATAATTCAAGAGGCATGTTAAGGACAATAAAACACTTATGTTTATAGGATTAAATGTTGGTTTTTTAAAACAAGAGTTTTTCATTAAACCTATTCCAAAGATTATATGTTTCTAATTTTTGCAGATACGATGATATATCCAACATCTAGTTGATTGAAATTTAAGATAGAAATTGTCTAAAATAAAAAGAATATTACTGAATATCCTTTTCTAAAAATCACTAGAAGAACTAATTTGTTTTAAAAATTCTTCTTCAGACCAAATATCAACAGTACCTAAGTCTTGTGCTTTTTTTAATTTGGAACCAGCTTTCTCACCTACTACTAAAATATTCAAATTAGAACTGACCGCAGATAATGCTTTTGCTCCATGACTTAAAGCTAATTTTTTGGCTTCATTTCTAGACATTTGTTGTAAACTACCTGTAAATAAAATAGTTTTTCCAGAAAGAATTCCTCCTTCAATAGGTTCAGCTTTTTTATCTTCATCCGTTTGAGTTAGATTAACTCCTAAAGCTTCCATTTCTTCTAATAATTGAATATGCTCTTTATTAGAAAAATATTCTATAATATTTTGAGCTAAAACGGGTCCAATATCTTTAATAGAAGTAAATTTTTCTACATCCCAATGTTGCAAATCTAAAACATGATTAATTTCTCCTGCAATAATTTCTGAAGCACGTTTTCCTAGATGATGAATCGTTAAACTTTGTAATAATTTTTTGATGGGATTTTTCTTCGCCTTGTCAATGGCTTCTTGTAATTTTTGAGAAGAACGTGTTCCAAAACCTTCTAAATCAGCAATTGCTTGATAATCTAAACGATAAATATCAGATAGTTTTTTGAGCCAACCCATTTCTTGAAATTTTTCTACATAAGCTTTTCCAAAACCATCTATATCCATTCCCGATTTAGATACATGAAATATCATTCTTTGGAGATCTTGAGCTCCACAAGTACAAGAAGGACATCGCCAAGCAGCTTCTCCTTCTACTCTAATCAATTCTATTTCTTCATGAGTATTAATAGGACAATATTGAGGAAATTCAATAGGCGTTTCAGAACCATCTCTCAAATCTTCCATTGCCTTTACAATATAAGGAATAACATCTCCTGCTCGTTCTACTAAAACAGTATCTCCTATTCTTAAATCTTTAGAAAGAATAAAATCTTCATTATGTAAAGAAACATTGGAAACAGTAACTCCTGCTAATTGTACAGGTTGAAGTTTGGCTACAGGAGTAATAGAACCAATTTTTCCTACTTGATATTCAACATTTAATAACTCAGTGGTGGCTTGTTTGGCTTTAAATTTAAAAGCGATTGCCCAACGAGGATGATGACTTGTATATCCTGCTTCTTCTTGTAAACTCAAATCATTTACTTTAACAACCATTCCATCAATTTCATAAGGATATTCATCTCTATGTTCTTGCCAATAATTACAAAAATCAGCCGCTTCACGAATATTTTTGCATAGCTTTCTATCATAACCTTCTATAGGAATTTTGAAACCAATTTCTCCTAAAGCTTCTATACTTTGATGATGTGTTTTAAACTGTCTTAATACATCTCTACCATTTTTATCAATCGCATATCCTAGTTGATAGATAAATGCTTCTAAACGCCTTTTTTCTACCTCCTTTGGATTTTTCATTCTTAATCCTCCTGTAGCAGCATTTCTTGCATTCGCAAAAATAGATTGTCCTGCTTGTTCTCTTTCTTGATTAACTTTATCAAAATTTTCAATTTTAATCAAAACTTCTCCTCTAAGTTCTACTTTTTCTAAATCCCACATAGAAAATGCAGCTTTTAGAGGAATGGTATGAATGACTCTAGCATTATTGGTCATTTCTTCGCCATACTTTCCATTTCCTCTTGTAGCCCCTCTTGTTAGAAAATCATTTTCATAGACTAAAGCTATTGTTCCTCCATCAAATTTAGGCTCTACTACATATTCAATATCTATGTCTTTTTCTAAACCTAATTGGCGTTTTACTTTTTAATCAAAATCAATTAAATCTTCTGCATTATAACTATTATCTAAAGACAACATTGGAGTTAAATGTTCTACTGAAGGAAATTCTTCTGTGAGATCATGTGATACGCGTTGTGTTGGAGAATCCGATGTAATAAATTGAGGAAATTCTGCTTCAAGAGCTTGTAATCTTTTAAATAAGTGGTCATATTCAAAATCAGAAATAACAGGATCATTCTGAATATAATATTTCCATTCATGATATTTTATGACATAGTGTAAGTCTTGAACTTCCGCAGAAACTTCAAGGGCTTTAGGAATATCTTTATTTTTTAATAATCTTTTAGAAAGTTGGAATAATCTACGTTGATCGTTCTTTGAATACATTAGCATAAAATAAAAAAGTGAATGATATTTTTACACTATAAAATTACACATTATTTTGAGCTTTATGGAAAAAATAGAAAGATTATTCTACTTCTTCATAATCTAAATAATCATCATCAGAATTAGAAAGAGGTTCTTTTGTTTTCTTTTTAGAAAAATCATCCAAATCATGATCATTATCTTGACGTTCTTTTATTTTTAATATTGGTTTGATAAAAGTAGAATAAGCTAAATATATTAAAGCAGCATATACAATAAAACGCATAACAAAATTTTATTTTTTTTCAAAAGTATAAATACTTAAGTTGTTTTTTTCTAATAAATATAAATTATTTTTTTGAATATTGACATCTATCGTATTCCTTTTTTCGGAAGGTAAAATGAGTTCTTCTTCTAAATTATATTCATCATGAAATAAATGAATTGTTTGTTGATCATGTTGTATAAAAGTTCGATTAGAAATTTGAAATTTATCTTTTTTAAGATGATGTTTTTTTCCTATGAATTTTCCAAAATAATCAAAATGATGAATGAAATTATTTTTTAAATATAAATAAATAAATTCATTAGCTTCCAACATAAAAATAGGGTTAAAATTAGTTTCTATTTCTTGAGAAATATTATCACTTTCAAAAATAATTTCTCCTTTTTGATTTATTTTTTTTAATTTAAAATTATTTAAATCATAAATCCAGATATTTTGATCATTTGACATACATATCGCGTTAATATCAATAATATTTAATTGCG
>JAHDII010000310.1 GCA_020630895.1 Saprospiraceae bacterium | reverse complement strand
AATACTTTTCTTTACAAATAATATCTTCCTTTATAATATAATTGGAATCTAAATGATCTAATATGTTATTTTTCGTTTTCATTTTTTTCAATAAAAAAAGGGTTTTACTTTTCAGCAAAACCCTTTTAAATAAGAATTAATTATTTAATTATTTTTGCTTTTTATCTAATAACTTTTGTTGTTTCATCGCTTCTCCAATTTGAGCAGATGCTGAAAATGAAGTCACCATTTGAGTTAATAAATTACTTGCATTATCTGGTGTATTAGGAAGTAAAATTAAATTACTATTTGTATTTTCTCCCATAGATTGTAGTGTATCATAATGTTGAGTGACTACAATTAAAGCGGATGCTTCTTGAGAATTAATACCTACTGTATTTAATACTTCAACAGATTCTTCAAGACCTCTAGCAATTTCTCTACGTTGATCTGCAATACCTTGTCCTTGTAATCTTTTACTTTCTGCTTCTGCTTTTGCTTTTGCTACAATTCTAATTCTTTCTGCTTCGGCTTCATATTCTGCTGCTACTTTTTCACGTTCTGAAGCGTTAATACGATTCATGGCATGTTTTACTGCTGCATCAGGATCAATATCTGTAACAAGTGCTTTTACAATATCATAACCATATTCATTCATGGCTGTTTGTAAATCTCTCCTAATGGCTATTGCAATATCATCTTTTCTTTCAAAAACATCATCTAATTTCATCTTAGGAACTTCCGCACGAACGGTATCAAATACATAAGATGTAATTTGATCATGTGAATTTTCTAATTTATAATATGCATCATAAATTTTTTCTTTCAATATTAAATACTGAACAGAAACCTTCATTCTTACAAATACATCATCTTTAGTTTTAGTTTCTACTAATACATCTAGTTGTTGTATTTTAAGATTTACTCTACCTGATACTTGATCAATAAAAGGGATTTTAAATTGAAGTCCCGATTGACGAATACTATGAAATCGTCCGAAACGTTCCAATACTGCTGCTGTTTGTTGTTTTACCGTAAAAAATGGCCATGCCAATGTTAATTCCATCATGCTTTATTTTTGGTTAATAAATAGGTTCAGTGATATAGAATTTATCACGAAATACTTTTTATAAAAGATAATTTCTGATAAATTCTAATATATATCATAAATACCAATTATGAATATATCTACAACTTATAAAGATAATTCTTTAAAAGCCATTTTTTTAGATAAATGCTTGGATTTTTCCAATTAAATGAAAAAAGTGAGTGAAAAATTATTTTTTTCTTCGCAATAATATTTCTTCTAAAGCTTTAATAATCCCATCAATATTCATAGCTTTTGCATCTCTGATAGCTCCTATCGTTAATAATAGACAAGGAATAAAAAAGATAAAAACAGGAATCCATGCTGCCATAACAGGGGTAAGAGAGCCTCCGTCTCCTAATTTTTTAAAGACTGTTAATAGAGCAATAAATCCGACAAATAAAACAACGCCAAATAAAATAGGATAACCAAAACCTCCTTTCCTAATAATAGCTCCTAAAGGTGCTCCTATGAATAAAAATATCATACAAGAAATAGCTAAAGCAAATTTGAGGTGTAATTCATAAATATATCTATTTTTTTTCTTGTATAAATTTTTAACTTTTCGTTGGTGATCTACAGCTTTAGATTTTACATTATTTGCAGCAGATACCGCTCGACTATACATTTGTTCTTTGTGTCTTTTTGACATTATTGCATCTAATCGAGAAGGCGTTCCCATTAATTCTGCTGTAATTAGTTTTAGAGGTTCTTTGGGTTTTACATTCGTAATAGATGTATTTTTATTTTTAACTACTTCTCTTAAATCCACTTTAGGATTAGGTGATTTATTTTTAGGTTTTTCTTTGGGAGAGTTTTTATTTCCCATTTTAGGAACGCTTAATTGAGCAGGTGGAGGTTTAGAATTTCCTCTAGATTTTATCTGATTAGAATTAGAACTTGTTTTTTGATTTCTATTTTGATTTCTATTTTTACTTTTTTCTAATTCTATTTGATTGAGATCTCTATTTTTTATTTCTTTTAAGTGAACAAAAAAAGATGTAGAATCACTTGTTTTTACAAAATGAAAATAACTTGTTGAAATTCGTTTAAAGTTTTTTCTTCTTGTATTTATTTTTACATCCATTGTGTCTATTTCCCATAAAATCTGTCTAGCACTTAACATGGATTCTTGATCTTTAAAAATATCTTCTCCTATTTCTTTCATCTCAAATTCTTTGAGATTCAAATATTTTTCAAGTTCTTCAAATTTAATTCTTAAATATGGGTATTTTTTAGGATCTGTTTTTTTTCTACTTTTATCTTCTTCTAATTCTTGATATTGTCGTCCTTCATTTAAACGCATAATTAAAAAACGTTCATCTGATTCCATATCAATCATTCCATCATTCGCCATAATAATTTTAGTACGATTTCTATTTTCTAAAGAATGATCATACAACATAATATCTTTTATTTTTCCACTGGCATCATCTTTTTCTCCAATACGAATAGAAAAATTTTTAAAATCATCATTAAAAACATCTTCTTCTAAACTCAATGCTAATTTTTGAGTTTTAAAATTATATAATCGAGTTTTAAATTTGAGATTGGCTAAGGGAGCAATATTATTAGAACAAAAAAAAGAAAATATAGTAATTCCAATACAAGTAAAAATCAAAGGCCACATAATTCTCCACAAAGAAATTCCCGCAGATTTCATAGCGGTTAATTCATATCGTTCAGACATATTTCCCATCAGCATAATACTTGAAAGGAGTATCGCAGCAGGAAGGGCTAAAGGAATTAATCCTATTGATAAATAAAAAATAAATTCTAAAATCATTGCTAGGCTAGCTCCTTTACCTATTATATCATCTATAAATTTCCACATATTTTGCATGGTAATGATAAACATTACTACTCCAAAAGCTAGAATAAATGGAGGCAAAAATGCTTTTATAAATAATACATCTAATTTTTTCACGGTAAATAAATATCTTATTTGTGAGAATTTATTTTTGATATAATAACTTATTTTTCTTTCTTAATATTTTTGGTTCAATAAATTTTATTATTTATTTTTCTTCCGTTCTTTTCCTAGATGAAAAGAACCAAAAATCACGACTATATTCAATTTTTAACGTGAAAAAAGATTGAAAATTCTGAATGAAATAAAACTCGCTTTTGCTTTTGTTTTTCATATTTTATTTAGAAAATTATTTTAGAGCATTTCCTTTTTTTATTAATTCAATTTATTTAATAATATAGTATAATAACTTATTTTTCTTTCTTAATATTTTTAGTTAAATAAATTTTTACATCATTTCGTGTAATGATCATTTCTTTTTTGGTGAGTTTTAATATTTTATAATCACCATCGTCTCTATTTCCTTCTTTTGAATCTAACCGGAGAATTTTATTTTTTTTCTTGTATTTCCATATTCCTTTTTTATTAGATTTTTCTCCTATTCTTCCTCCTTCCAAAATACCTCCTTTTTTTAATCTAATATATTTATCAACGTCATCTTCCATTCCACTTTTTAATACTACTTTTTCAATATTCCATTGTCCTAATATTTTTTTAGGAGGTTTTGCAGTTGTATGTGATTTTCCTAAGGATATAAAAAGAAATGATACTACAAGAATACTAATAATTTTTTTCATGTTTTATTTATTAATTTAATTTGCGGATAAATCCGCAAAGTCGACAGTAAATAAGTCCACAGACCACAGTTATTATTACAATTATTCTGAAAATAGTATTTTGTGGATAATGTACTTCATAATTTCTGGCTCAATTAGGGT
>JAHDII010000015.1 GCA_020630895.1 Saprospiraceae bacterium | reverse complement strand
AAAAAGTACAGGTCCCGCTTTAGGAGGTGTAGAAGAACGATGGGCAGATTATCCACAATCTGATTTATACGCTTGGATTCGTAATTCTCAAAAATTAGTAAAAGAAGGACACCCTTATGGTACAAAAATATACCAAGAGTATGGTTCTGTTATGAATAACTTCCCAGATTTGACAGATGATCAAATTGCTGGCTTATTATTATATATAGATGGTATTGATAAAGGTACTTATGGTCCTAAACCTCTAACATCAGTAGATGAAAAAGTAGGTGTAGATAAAAAAAGCAACACCTCTTTCTACTTACTTCTCCTAGGAATCTTAGCTGCTTTAGCTTTAATCTTAGCTCGTACAGTAGCTAATTTAAACTATATGGCAGAAAGAAGGAAAAGTATTAGGAAGACGCCAAACATTAGTAGAACAAATTTTAAGTCCTAAAGTAATTGCTTTTGCTATATTAATACTAATATTAATAGGAGGATATACTACAGTAAATAATGCCATTGATTTAGGTCGCCAAAAAGGATACCAACCACAACAACCTATTAAATTCTCTCATGCAACTCACGCAGGTGAGCAAAAAATAGATTGTCAATATTGTCATGATGGTGCAAGACGTTCTAAGCACTCTATCATTCCTGCTACTAATACTTGTATGAATTGTCATTCAGATATTAGAAAAGGAAGTAAATATGGTACAGGAGAATTATATAAAATTTATGCTTCTGCTGGGTATAACCCAATAGATGGAAAATATATAGACAATTACGATAATATGTCTGAAAAAGAAGTTGAAAAATTATTCAAATCTTGGATTAAGGCAAATTATGAAGATGAAAAAGGTACAGATGAGGATGGTGATGGCAAAAAAGAAGTAACAGGAAAAGAGAGAATCGCTAGAATGGAAAGAGAAATTAATCGTCAATGGGAAGGTGTAAGAGATTATGTAAACAAACCTATTGAATGGATTAAAATTCACAACTTACCAGATCATGTTTATTTCAATCATGCTCAACATGTAAGTGTAGGAAAAGTAGAATGTCAAACATGTCATGGTCCTGTTGAAGAAATGGAAGTATTGGAACAACATGCTCCTTTATCAATGGGATGGTGTGTAAATTGTCATAGAGAAACTGAAGTTCAATTTAAGGATAATCCTTATTATAGTGCATATGAAAAATATCATAAAGAAATGAAATTAGATGATGCAAGTAAGAAAAGAACTAAAGTTACAGTAGAAGAAATTGGAGGTTTAGAATGCCAAAAATGCCACTACTAATTAGGATATAATTACCAAAGAAACGAATTAAAAAAGAAATTAACACCTAATATATAAAGATGAAAGATAAGCATAATGATATCTGGATTGGTGTACAGGACAAAGCAAACGATCCTGCATTAGAAGAAATTTCTTCAAAAGAATTTTTTGAGCTACCTATTGTAGATGCTCTTTCTGATGATAAATTTGTAGAAAATACTTCTACAAACCGTAGAGACTTTTTAAAATACTTAGGCTTTGGTTTAGGAGCTGCTACAATTGCTGCTGGTTGTGAAATTCCAGTTAAAAAAGCAATACCTTATGTAGTAAAACCTGAAGAAATTGTTCCTGGGGTAGCTACGTATTACGCATCATCATTTGTAAATGGAGGAGATTACTGTTCTATTCTAGTAAAAACTAGAGAAGGAAGACCGATTAAAATAGAAGGAAATCCTTCTTCAAAGATTACAAAAGGAGGAACTTCTGCAAGAGTACAAGCATCTGTTCTAAGTTTATACAATACTTCTCGTTTTAAAGGACCTGGTAAAATTTCAGGAGAAAAAAGAACTTGGTCTGACCTAACATCATGGGAAGATTTAGATAAAGAAATTAAAGGCAAATTAAATTCAAATTCTACAATTAGAATTATCACAAATACAGTTTTAAGTCCAACAACTAAAAAAGTATTTGCTGAATTTGCTGCTAAATATCCTAATACAAAAGTAATTTCTTATGATCCTATTTCTAGTGCTGCTATATTATTAGCAAATCAAGAAAATTTTGGAGATAAAGTAATTCCTAATTACCATTTCGATAAAGCAGATATGGTAGTTACTTTTGGTGCTGACTTTTTAGGTACTTGGATTTCTCCAATCGAATATGCTGCAGATTGGGTGAAAACTAGAAAAATTAAAGATGTTAAACACGCTCACATGTCTAGGCTTATTGCTGTAGAAAATGGAATGTCTTTAACAGGCTCAAATGCCGATAATAGAATTTTAATTAAACCTTCTGAACAAGGAGCTGCAATTGTTACTCTTTATAACGAAATAGCAACTTTAAAAGGAGGAGAAACTATAGGGGAAAATGATGTAAATGCAAAAGCAGATGCTGCTCTTAAATTAGCTGCTGCTGAATTAGTAGCTGCTTCTGGAAAATCTTTGGTAGTTTCTAATTCTAATGATAAAAATGTTCAAATCATTGTCAATAAAATCAATGATTTATTAGGAAGTTATGGCTCAACTATCACATTTGATAGTGCTTCTCTTCAACGTCAAGGAGTTGAATCTGATATGCAAGGTTTAATTACTGAAATGAAAGGAGGAGGGGTTGATATGGCAATCGTTTATGGTGCTAATCCAGCTTATGATCTTCCTAATGCTACTGATTTTTCTTCAGCTTTTGCTCAAGTAGCTACAAAAGTATCTTTTGCAGGTGTAATTGATGAAACAACAACACTTTGTGATTATGTAGCTCCTAATAACCATTTCTTAGAGTCATGGGGAGATGCAGAAGCTAAAAGAGGACAGTATAGTTTAATACAACCAACTATCAATAAATTATATAATACAAGACAAGCAGAACTTTCTTTATTGTCTTGGTCTGATAGTGCTAATGTAAATTTAAAAGCAGAACAACCTTATTTAGACTATCTAAGTAATGCTTGGAAAAATGATATGTTTGCTAAACAAACATCTTATGTTTCATTCCCTGCTTTTTGGGATAGTGCTTTACATGATGGAGTTTTCCATGTAGCAAATGAATCTACAGCTACTGCTTTTGCTGGAGATATTCAAGCAGCAGGTGGAAAAATTAAAGGAGCAGGTTCTTCTGAATTAGAAATTAATTTTTATGAAACAGTAAATATTGGAGCAGGTAATTACGCAGATAACCCTTGGTTATTGGAAATGCCAGATCCTATAATGAGAACTGTTTGGGGAAATTATCTAGGAGTTCATATCACTTTTGATGGTGATAATAATTATACAACATTCAAAGATTTAGGTCAAGATCAAAAAGGAAATACATATTTTGCTAAAATTACTTCAGGTAGTAATGAAGCAACTATACCTTCTGTATCTGTTTTTGGTCAAATGAATAATACTGTTTCTGCTGGTTTAGGTTTCGGACGTTCTACAGTATCTGAAGCAGGTAAAGAAGTAGGTGCGAATTTATTCCCAATGTGTACGACTAATGAAGACGGCTTAACCCAATATTGGGCAGCAGTTGATGTTGAAAAAGCAGGTAAAGACAAAGAATTTGCTTGTGTGCAGTACTTCAATACTATGGGAGTTACTGGTGAAGTAGATGGCGAAAAACTGAATGTTGATGAAAGAATATTAGGACATAGAGGATTCCAAGGATCTCTAACAGAACGTTCAATTATATATAATGCTAATGTTAAAGAGATAAAAGGTTTAGTAGAAAAGATCGAGGAAAAAAGAGAATTCGCTGATCATTTAAATACTAAAACACTTTATCCAGGACATGAGGATAAATATGCAATGGGACACCATTGGGCAATGCATATAGACTTGAATGCTTGTACAGGATGTGCAGCATGTACAGTTGCTTGTATGGCTGAAAATAATGTACCTGTTGTTGGAAAAAGAGAAGTATTCCGTCATCATGAAATGACATGGTTAAGAATTGATAGATATTATTATGGAGACGTAAATAATCCTAATGTAGTATATCAACCAATGATGTGTCAACATTGTGATAATGCTCCTTGTGAAAATGTTTGCCCAGTTGCAGCAACCAACCATAGTTCTGAAGGATTAAATCAAATGACATATAACCGTTGTATTGGTACTCGTTATTGTGCAAATAACTGTCCTTACAAAGTTCGTCGTTTTAATTGGTACGATTATACAACAGCAGATCTTTGGCCTGCAAATCAATACTCAATTAATGGAGAAGATTTACCTTTCGGTGCTGATAACTTAACACGTATGGTTTTAAACCCAGACGTAACAGTACGTTCAAGAGGAGTAATTGAAAAATGTAGCTTCTGTGTACAACGTATTCAAGAAGGTAAATTATTAGCTAAAAGTGAAGGAAGAAAATTAAAAGATAGTGATGTAAAAACAGCTTGTCAAACAGCTTGTCCTACAGGTGCTATCATCTTTGGAGATAAAAATGGTCATGGTAAATTACATGAAGCATTAGAATCTCCTCTGAACTATCTAGTTTTAGAAGAAGTAAATACAGCTCCTTCTGTAAACTATAGTGCTAAGATTAATAATAGAAATGATAAAATGGATGCTTAATAGCATCTGATATTATAATTAAAAGAGAAATTATCAAAAGATAATAGTAGTCATAACTACTGAAAACTGAAATATATGAGTGCAGTTGTTTCTCCAATTCGTGAACCGTTAGTAAATGGTGGGAAAACCTACCATCAAATTACGGAAGATATATGTTCTCCAACAGAACGTGCCCCTAGTCCTATGTGGATTGCAGCCTTTATTGTTGCTGTAGCTTGTTTAGGATTTGGTGTCGCTTCTATTTTATGGACTATATGGCAAGGTATTGGTACTTGGGACTTAAATCGTACAATTGGATGGGGTTGGGATATTACCAATTTCGTTTGGTGGGTAGGTATTGGTCACGCAGGTACATTAATTTCTGCTATCCTTTTATTATTCCGTCAAAAATGGCGTACAGGAGTAAATAGAGCAGCAGAAGCAATGACCATCTTTGCCGTAATTTGTGCAGCCTTATTCCCTGGTATTCACATGGGACGTATCTGGTTAGCATTTTTTATTTTCCCTTATCCAAACACAAGAGGTCCTTTATGGGTAAACTTTAACTCTCCTCTTTTATGGGATGTATTCGCAATATCTACATATTTTACAGTATCATTATTATTCTGGTACACAGGTTTAGTACCTGATTTTGCTACAGTAAGAGATAGAGCTAAAGGATTTCGTAAAAAAGTATATAATTTCCTTTCTTTTGGTTGGACAGGTAAAGCAAAACATTGGCAAAGATGGGAAGCTCTTTCCCTAATCTTAGCAGGTTTAGCAACTCCTCTAGTACTTTCAGTACACACTATTGTATCTTTTGACTTCGCAACTTCTGTAATTCCAGGTTGGCATACAACAATATTCCCTCCTTACTTCGTTGCAGGAGCGATTTTCTCTGGTTTCGCAATGGTACAAACCTTAATGTTAATTACCAGAAAAGTATTAAAATTAGAAGATTATATTACAGTTGCTCATATAGAATCGATGAATAAAGTAATCCTACTTACAGGTACAATAGTAGGGGTAGCATATTTAACAGAGTTATTTATCGCATGGTATTCAGGATATGTTTATGAGCAATTTGCTTTCTATAATAGAGCAATGGGTATTTATTGGTGGTCATATGTAGGTATGATGGCTTGTAATGTACTTTCTCCACAAATATTTTGGTTCAAGAAAGCACGTAGAAGTATTTTTGTAACATTCTTCATGTCTATCTTCGTAAATATTGGAATGTGGTTTGAAAGATTTGTAATTATTGCAACTACATTAGCTCGTGATTATTTACCATCATCTTGGAGTTATTATACTCCAACTTGGGTTGAAATAGGTATTTATGTAGGTACTTTAGGTATCTTCTTTACATTATATTTAATATTCGTGAGAGTAGCTCCTGTGGTAGCGATTGCAGAAATTAAGTCTATCTTAAAATCTGCAGGCGACCAATATACAGGTCCTAATGCACAGAAGCATCACGAAGAAAATAAACATTAATTATTAACGACAAGATTTAATTTCTTAAGAAATGAGTAAAAATACAGAAGTCTTGTACGGCCTTTATAATGACGAGGAAATCCTTTTGGATGCATTAAGAAATGCAAACAAAAAAGGAATAGAAGTCATGGAAGTATATACACCTTTTCCTGTACATGGTTTAGACGATGTTTTGGGATTGAGTGAATCTAGGTTACACATTGCAGGTTTCGTTTATGGTATTTTAGGTACTATGACTGCCTTTGGTGTGATGACATGGATCTTTACTAGAGATTGGCCTATTATTTTTGGTGGAAAGCCATATTTTTCTGCACCAGCCTTTATTCCAATTACTTTCGAGTTAACGGTTTTATTTGCTTGTGTAGGAATGGTTGTTACGTTTTATACCATTTGTGGTATGGGACCAGGAATAACCAACCCTGTTTTAGATGATAGGATTACAGATGATAAATTCTGTATTGCCTTTAACGTCAATGACGCATCTAATGAAGATATTAATGGATTAAAATCCTTCTTCAAAGAAACAGGAGCAGAAGAAATTAATACTAAAACCATCTGATTAGAACTTTAATCATTTTTGTAATGAGAAAAAATCTAAGAATATTAGCAGTTGCATTGAGTTTCCTAACCATTATTGGTTTTGAAGCATGTAGTCCTGCAAAAGGAGATCACCCAGGATCAGAATATATGCCTGATATGGGACACTCAATTGCTTATGAAGCAAATGTGATAACAGAATATTATCATAATACTTGGGATGCCGAGAGTAAAAAACACTCTGGCAAAACAGTTCGTGAATTGAGTTTACATAATAAACCAGTTAAAGGAACAATTCCTAGAGGATATGCAGGTGTTGTAAATGCAAATAATAAAGATCGTGCCGCTAAAATGAAATTTTTAAGAGGCGAATCTTCAACAAATGCAATGGCAATTCCTTTAAATGGTAAAGTACCATATTATATTCCTAATACTGAGGAAGGAAGAACTTATGCTGCAACAGCTCCTGAACTTCGTAATAATCCTTTTCCTATTACTGAAAAGGGACTAAAAGAAGGAAAAGAATTGTATGAAATCTATTGTGGAATTTGTCATGGTAACAAAGGAGATGGGAATGGATATTTAGTAGCAGATGAAAATAAGAATGTTAAATATCTATCAGGCCCAACAGATTATCTAACTGATGAATTAATTGATGCAGAGAATGGTAGATATTATCATACCATTATGTATGGTAAAGGTGTAATGGGATCTTATAAGGATAAATTATCCTATAAAGAAAGATGGAATGTTATCCATTATATCAGAGCATTACAAGCCAAAAAGAGAGAATTAGCTTATTCACAATATGAAAATACTTTGAATTCTTGGGCTGTTCCTGCTGTAGATACAGATCTAGCAATTGAAGATGCTATAGCTGCTGATAAAAGTGGTTTAGTAAAAGGTTTTAATAATGTATTGAAAGATACTACAGATTCATACAAAAGCACATTGTTAAAATTAAATAATGTATTTTTTGATACAGGAAAAGCTACTTTAAAACCAGAATCTAAATTAGAATTGAATGTAATAGCAGCTTTATTACAACAAAATGAATCTGCTAAAATAAAAATAGATGGACATACAGATAGTACTGGAGAGCCTACTGCTAATCAAGCATTATCTGAAGCAAGAGCTAACGCAGTTAAAAATTATTTACTAGGAAAAGGGATTGCAGTTTCAAGACTTCAAGCAGAAGGTTTCGGACAAACTCAACCTCATAATGGAAATATGAGTAGTAATTTGACAGAAGAAGGTAAGGCATTAAATCGTCGTACTGAAATGTCAGTTATTTCAAAATAATATTAGAAACAAACTTTGAAGCTTTTTAATTAATACAATAATGAGCGATCACAATCATAATATAGATATTACTGAAAGGTTTGAATTTACCAGTAAAGAAAAAATGGTTCTTATTGGTATGATGGCATTAGGCTTAATATGCCTTGTTGCAACATACTTTATGGGAGGGAAAGATGGAGAACTTCGTTTTTGGACGAACTTCCTTCATAACTCTGTTTTCTTTACAGGTATTGCATTCATTTCAATGTTCCTATTAGCTGCTAAAGTATTAGCATACTCTGGCTGGCATACAGTATGGAAACGGTTACTAGAAGCTAAGGCTCAATTTTTAATCTTTGGATTAATCTTTATGGGAGTTATTCTTTTAGGAACAAAATTAGAATGGCATCATTTATACCATTGGGCTTTTCCAGGAATAACAGACCCTGCGAATAAAGACTGTTATGATCCAATTATTGCAGGAAAATCTGGCTTTTTAAATACTGGATTTTATGCTTTAGCTACATTTGGATTTGGATTAATATGGTATTTATGTGTAGTTCTTTTCCGCAGATTATCTTTAAGTGAAGATAAAAATGGCGATGAATCATATTCTCATCATAAAAAGATGAAAATAGTTTCAGCTTTCTTCATGCCATTTGGAGGCTTTACAAGTGCTGCTTTAATTTGGTTATGGATAATGTCTATTGATTCTCATTGGTATAGTACAATGTTTGCTTGGTATGCAACAGCGAGTTGGCTAGTAAGTGCTGTAGCATTATTAATTTTAACAATCATATACTTAAAATCAAGAGGATATTTCTCTTATGTTTCAGGAGAACACTTACACGATTTAGGTAAATATTTATTTGGATTTTCTGTCTTTTGGACATATTTATGGTTCTCTCAATTCATGTTAATTTGGTATGCAAACATAGGTGAAGAAACAATATATTTTGATGGAAGAATGACCAATTACCCTGTATTATTCTGGGGGAATTTAATCATGAACTTTGTATTGCCATTACTTATCTTATTAAGAAATGATACAAAACGTAAATATGGTACTTTAGTATTAGTATGTTGTATTACTTTATTTGGACACTGGGTAGACTTCTTCCAAATGATTAAGCCAGGTGCTTTACATACTGAACATGAATATCATGAATATGCTTGTGCTACACATGATCATCATGACACTAAGAATGATCATGGACATCATGATCATGATGATGCAAAAGATGGGCATCATGATAAAAAAGGAGATGATAAGCATGAGCATGATACAAAATCTTATGAAGGACACGATAAAAGTCATAATAGCGATGGAGGACATGGTGAAAAACAGGGTAGTGTAGGAGGAGATCATGGACATCATGGGCATAAATTTCAGATGGGATTTGATATTCCTGGATTATTAGAATTAGGAACATTTATAGGTTTTCTCGGACTCTTTTTCTTTGTAGTATTTTCATCATTAGCTAAAGCACCATTAGTGCCACCTAATGATCCATACTTAGGAGAAAGTTTACATCACCATGTTGGATATGGTGGTGGAAACATGGAAGGAGATCATGATCACCATTAATTAAAATAAATTTAAATCTATATATTAGATCATAAACTTAATTGTAACTTTTATATTTAATAAAAGATTTCATATAAGATAAAATGAATTAAAACAATGATGTATCTTATAGGCATATTAATAACTATTTTTTTAGTAGTCATTATCGTACAAATTGGTAAGGTAAATGAATTAACTGCTAGATTAAGAGGCGAAAAACAAGCGGCTCAAGATGGCAATGATTGGAATGCAAAATTAATGTTGCTTTTTATGGTTGCTTTCCTAGTAGGTTCAGTATGGTCTGCAATTTATTATAAAGATTATATGTTAGGATATGGTCCTAATTTATTAGCTTCTGAACATGCAGTAGGCATTCAATTTGCATTTAACATTACTTTGTTTTTTACAGGTATTGTATTTGTAATTACCCAAATTTTACTTTTTGTTTTTTCTTATATGTATCGTTATAGAGAAGATCGAAAAGCAGAATTTATTTCTCACGATAATAAATTAGAAATAGTATGGACAGCTATTCCTGCTTTTGTTATGGCATTACTGGTGGTTCTAGGCTTGGTAGAGTGGAATAAATCGATGGCTGATGTAGGAGAAAATGAAAAACCTGTAGGTTATGTTTCTTTAGAAGAATCAGATAGAGAAGATACATATTTAGAAATAGAAGCAACAGGAAAACAATTCGGTTGGATACTCCGCCATCCTGGAAAAGATGGTAAATTAGGAGAAAAAGATTATACTCTAATTGATGATGCTACAAATGAATTAGGTTTAGTTTTTGATGATCCTAAAAACATTGATGATATTGTAATTAGTGATGAATTAGTGTTACCTGTTGGACAAAAGATAAGAGCTAGAATTACATCAAGAGATGTATTACATAATTTTGATATTCCTCATTTTTATGTAAAAATGGATGCTATTCCAGGTATTCCTACTCATTTTGTATTTACTCCAACAATGACAACTGAATCATATAGAGATCATCTAAGTCAATTTCCAGAATGGAATGTTCCTGCAGATCCAGATGATCCAGAAGGCCCTAAGCGTTGGGAAGCTTTTGAATATGAATTAGCTTGTGCTGAGTTATGTGGGAAAGGACACTATAGTATGAGAAGAATAGTAAGAGTTGTAACTCTTGAGGAATATAATGAATGGTTGACTAAAAATGAGGAAAAATCATTTTACTTAACGAATGTTAGAGGAAAATTAGGAGATCCATTTATTAATAAGAAGTTGAGCATTGAGGAGCGTATAGATAGAAGAAATAAAGAGAAAGATGCTGAAAAGAAAAAGGATGATGCACCAGCACCAGATGCTGCTCCTTCAACAACACCTGCTACTCCTGAAACACCAACAACACCAGAAACAAATACTGAAGGAAATACTTTAAACAACTCTTCCTCGAGTGAAAATTCTAATGGAACAACAACTATTGGAGGAGAAGTGAAAAATATTATTGAGAAAGCAACAGAAGAAGTAAAAAAAGAAGGAGAAGAGGCTAAAGGTTTGATTGACACCCCTAAAGATGGAGGTCATTAAATATTACTTCTTAAATTAAATTATTTTAAAAAAATTATTCCAGTTTGGAATATTAAGTCTGATAAATCATAAGCAAGATGGCAGATTTGAAACATAATGAAGGACTTTTGGTTGAAGAGTATGGTTATGAAGCAATAGAAGATGGCTTTCATGATCATCATCATGGGGATAAATACCAATCAGGTTTTATAACTCATTATATTTTTAGCCAAGATCATAAAATGATAGCAAAACAGTTCCTTATTACAGGTATGTTTTGGGGAATTATTGGAGGTTTAATGTCTTTAGTCTTCCGTATGCAATTGGGTTTCCCTGATTCTGATATGTCTTGGTTACAACCTATTTTAAGAGGCTGGATCAGTATAGATAATGGTGTAGGAACTTTAGATCCTCAATTCTATTATGCTCTTGTAACAATGCACGGTACAATATTAGTATTCTTTGTACTTACAGCAGGATTATCAGGAACATTTAGTAATCTATTAATTCCTTTACAGTTAGGAGCAAGAGATATGGCATCTCCATTATTAAATATGATGTCTTATTGGTTCTTCTTCTTATCAGGAGCTATCATGTTTGCTTCTTTATTCCTTAGCACAGGACCTTTTTCAGGTGGTTGGACAGCTTATCCTCCTCTTAGTGCTTTGCCTCAGGCTAGTTCAGGTTCAGCAGGAGGGATGACTTTGTGGTTATTGAGTTTAGTCTTTTTCGTAGTTTCTGTACTTTTAGGAGGTATTAATTATATTACTACAGTATTAAATTTAAGAACTAAAGGAATGTCTTTGTGGAGAATGCCTCTAACTATTTGGGCATTTTTCGTTACCGCTATTCTTGGATTATTATCATTCCCTGTTTTAGTTTCTGGATTTTTATTAGTAATGTGTGATAGAGGTTTAGGAACAAGTTTCTTCCTCGACCAGATTTATATTGGAGGACAAGCATTAGAACAAGTAGGAGGTAGTCCTATTTTATATCAACATTTATTTTGGTTCTTAGGGCATCCAGAGGTATATATTATTATACTTCCCGCTATGGGACTTGTATCAGAAGTTCTCTCTGTAAATGCAAGAAAACCTATATTTGGATATCATGCAATGGTATTATCCATTTTAGCAATTGGATTCTTATCATTTATTGTATGGGCACACCATATGTTTATGGCAGGTGTAAATCCATTTATATCAAATATATTTGTAATATTTACATTAATCATTGCAGTACCATCAGCAGTAAAAGTGTTTAACTGGATATCTACCTTATATAAAGGAAATATTAGATTTAATTCAGGAATGCTCTTTGCTATTGGATTTGTTTCTTTATTTATTTCAGGAGGTTTAACGGGTATTTTCTTAGGAAATTCAGCAATTGATATTCCTATGCATGATACATACTTTGTTGTGGCTCACTTCCATATTGTAATGGGGGTAGCAGCATTCTTTGGTATGTTTGCAGGAGTATATCATTGGTTCCCTAAAATGTATGGTCGTTTTATGAATGATACCTTAGGTAAATTACACTTCTGGGGAACATTAATTGGTGCTTATGCAGTATTTTGGCCTATGCACTATATGGGTATGGCTGGAGTACCTCGTAGATATTATTCATTTGCAACTTTTGATTTTTCTAATCAATTTGATTTGACTAATCAGTTTATTACCATAGCAGCTATTATTACTTTTGGATTCCAAATTCTTTTTGTAGTGAATTTCTTCTATAGTATTTTCTATGGGAAAAAACAAAAGCAAAAGAATCCTTATGGTGCTACAACATTAGAATGGACAACTCCAATTGACGCAGGTCATGGAAACTGGCCTGGAGGAATTCCAACAGTTCATCGTTGGGCTTATGATTATGGTAAAAATGATGGTACAATGGATCGTGAATTTATCCCTCAAACGGAGCCTGTTTCTCCAGAAGAGAAAGAATACGATGATAAGCATCTTCATTAAAAATAAATTCAAATAATTAAATTAATAGAATAATTAATAATTTTTGTCTAAGCAAGCAACATATCAAGCAGATTTGGGATCACTATTTTCTAAAATAGATGATTACAAACAACTCGTTAAGTTACGATTGAACTTGATGGTCGTTATATCTTCTATATTAGCATATTTTATTGCTGCTGGAGGATTTGAAGCCATTTCAATTCAACAATTATTTTGCTTAGCTGTAGGTGGTTTCTTTGTCACAGGAGCATCCAATGCTTTAAATCAAGTCTTGGAAAAAGATTTTGATAAAATGATGAAGAGAACAGAAAATCGTCCAATGCCAGCAGGTAGAATGACTATATCTGAAGCTGTATTGGCTGCGGGATGGATGAGTGTCTTAGGAATTTTATTATTAGCTTTTATTCATCCAATAGCTGCTGTATTAGGAGCTATTTCATTAACAATATATGCTTTTTTATATACTCCTTTAAAAAGAATTACTCCAGTTTCAGTAATTATAGGAGCTATTCCAGGAGCAATGCCTGCTTTAATAGGTTGTGTTGCTTTTGAAGGAACCATTTCTTCTTTAGGATTACTATTGTTTTTTGTAATGTTTTTTTGGCAATTCCCTCATTTTTGGGCAATCGCAGATTTGGCTAAAGAAGATTATAGAAAAGCTGGATTTAAAATTATTCCTGATAATGCCGATGCAAAAGCATTAGGAATACAATCATTAATTTACGCCACATTTTTATTACCAATGATAGGAGGTTTATTTATAAATTCTTACATCAGTATAATAAGTTTAATCATTTTAAGTCTTATTACATTAGGATATATGTGGTTATCATATAATTTTAGTCTTAAAAAAACAAGAAAATCAGCTTTACAATTAATGTTTAGTTCTTTCATTTATCTTCCTTTATTTTTAGGAATAATGATTATTGACCAAATATTATAAAGAGTAAATTATGATGGCAAAACAATTAAAATATCAAAATACTAGGAGTAAAGTGCATCCACATAAATTTATGTTGTGGGTGGTCATGAGTTCTTTGTGTATGATGTTTGCTGCTTTTTCTAGTTTTTATTTAGTAAGACAAGCTTCTGGTAATTGGCATCATTTTCATTTGCCACAAATGTTTTATATCAGTACAGCTATTATTGTTTTAAGTACTATAACTCTCCATATTGCTTATAGAGCATTTAAAAAGGGTAATATTACATTATATAAAATATTATTGCCAATAACTTTAATATTAGGGATAGCTTTTATAATATCTCAATATTTAGGATGGTTGGCTTTGAATGATATGGGCATTTACTTAACAGGAAATGCTTCTGGTGCAACTATTATTGTAATTTCTGCTTTACATGCAGCTCATGTATTAGGAGGAATAGTTGCTCTTATATTAGCAAACATACATGCTTTTGCATTACCAAATAAAGTGACAAAATTTAGAATTTTAAGATTAGAACTTACACTCACTTATTGGCATTTTGTAGATGCTTTATGGTTGTATTTACTGTGTTTCTTTTTGGTAATGCAGTAAAATGAAAGAATTAATTTGTAATAGTCAAAATATGAAGTCATAATGGCTAACGATACATTAATAAAAGAAGAAGTTGAATTGCAAGACAATTCTTGGGAGGGTGGAAAGCCTCCTTTTAAGGTAAGTTATGGAAAACTAATGATGTGGTATTTCCTCTTATCTGATGCATTTACATTTGCTGGATTTCTAATAGCTTATGGTGCTATACGATTTAGTTCAGCAACTTGGCCTATTCCAGATGTTGTATTTTCTACTGTTCCTTTTGGATTAGAAGAATATTTTACATTTTGGGGAGGACATGCACCATTACTTTTCGTAACATTCATGTCTTTCCTCTTAATCATTAGTTCTGTAACTATGGTTAGAGCAGTGCAAGAGGGGCATCGTGAAAATAAAAGAGGTGTAGTTTATTGGATGTTTTTAACTATTTTAGGAGGATTAGGTTTCTTAGGTTGTCAAGCTTGGGAATGGTCTAACTTAATTGGTAAAGAACACATGACAGTAACTCAAAATCCTTTCGGTACTCATACTGAGGGGGGGACTTATCTGGAAGGAGATGGTCATCATATCCATAAAGGTGATACCTTTAGAGCAGGTGATGGTTATTTAATACACATGGATAAGAAAACTCATGAATTTCATAAATTGGCTTATAAAACAGAATCAGGAGAAGTAAAACACCAAGAAATGGGCCCCAAAGCCTTTGGTGCATTATTTTTCTTTATTACTGGATTTCATGGATTTCACGTATTTTCAGGAGTAGTCTTTTTAATCATTATTATGATTAATGTAATGACAGGTTTATATGTGAAACGAAAAAATGGATACGAAATGGTCGAGAAGATGGGGCTGTATTGGCACTTTGTAGATTTAGTATGGGTATTTGTATTCTTAGTATTTTATTTATTATAAAAAAGTAAAACAATAATATAATGGGACATCATAGTTATGAAGAGTCTAAGAAAAAAGTTTTTATGGGAATGATACTACTAGGTGTAGTCACTCTTATTGAAGTAATTTTTTCTCTTTTTGGCAAAGGACATTTAGGTTGGGATCCACATAGTAGTGGTAATGTTACTATATTTGGTTTTAGTTTCAATATTATAATACTTATAGTTGCATTAATAATTATAGCCTTATCATTGTACAAAGCATATTTCATTATTTTTGAATTTATGCACATGAAGTATGAAGCAAAAGGTTTAGCTTGGACTGTATTACTTCCTACTACATTATTAATTTGGGCTGTAATTGCTTTTTTTCAAGAAGGATCAGAATGGAATAATAGTAGAGAGCAAATCAAAACTTATGATGAAAGAGTTATTGATGAAGCTGACGCCTTTAGTGGTGAAAGAGGAGAAACGAAACTTATAAATGAAAATATGATGCCTAAAGATAAAGATGAATAAGAGCATCATCATGGTGATGAGATACATAAACATCATGAAGAAAATCATTAATAATGAGATAAAAAAGGCGAGGTAAATATCTCGCCTTTTTTATTCAGAATATTTTATGATTTAACTTCAACATTCATAATAAAATATTGTTAATTAAGTATGGATAATGATATAAAAAAACCAGTTGAAAAACCTACTACACTAAGGAAATGGCTTACAAATATTGTATTAGTGAGTATGCTTTTCTTGATGCCTATTTTATCCATTTATTTTTTAAGTAAAGGTTTAAATTTTAATAGGGGTATTGATGCAGATTTAGGAGAGTATGGTACATTACCTTCTTTTACATTATTTGATGAAAAGGGAAAAACAGTTACTAACTCACAATTGAATAAAAATGCATTAGTTGTACATTTTTCGGATATGGCTTCTCCTCAATCTATGGGAGCAATGCATTATATTTACGATCAATTTAAAGACAATTCAAAAGTTAAATTTATTACGTTTAGTCAGAAAGTAGATACATTAAATACATTTTCTTCTTTTGCTAAAACCAAAAAAATTGACAGTGATAAATGGATGTTTTTAACAGATACAACAGGTAGGGTAGAGGCAATGCAAAAAAGCAATTTTATTGTTCCAGATTCCCTATTAAAAATAGTGAAGAAGTTAGATAATAGCTTAATTTTAATAGATACCAATATGGTCATTAGAAATTATTATCCAGTTTCTGATACGATGCAATTAAATCGTTTAATTGTTACCCTTTCCAAGCACATGCCACCTATTCCTAAAAAAGAAGTAATATATAAACCTGAAATTGAAAAATAATTATTATGGCAGCAGACTTAGAAAAAGCAAAAAAATTAAACCGTTGGGCAGTAGTATTAACTATTGTTGTTTTAGTTCTCATCGGGTTAATGCGAAGACCAGAATTCAAGATTGAATTACCTGAAGGAATAAATTTAGGATTTTTGCCATTATTTCATTCAACCATGAATGTTTTAACAGCTATTACATTATTAATAGCTTTATATTTTGTGAAGCAAAAGGATATTAAAAATCACCAAAAAGCAATATATGTTGCTATTGGATTTTCAGTATTATTTTTATTGTCTTATGTTATATATCATTTTACTTCAACAGAAGTATTATTTGGAGATGCGAATGGTGATAAAATTGTGGATGCGGCAGAATTAGCTCAAGTAGGAACTATGCGTACAGTTTATTTAATTATACTATTAACGCACATTGTATTAGCTGCAATAATATTTCCATTTATCTTATTGACATTTATAAGAGCCTATACAGGACAAATAGAAAAACATAGAAAAATGGCGAGATGGGTATTTCCAATTTGGTTGTATGTAGCAGTATCAGGACCAGTTTGTTATTTGATGTTAAAACCATACTATTTATAAAAAAAGGTAATGATTCTTTTTTATCTTTGTTATCTAAATTTTGCATAATGAAAAAGTACTCTATCATAATTTTAAGTATTCTATTTATTCTTTGTTTCTTTTCTTTTGATGCAGATGCTCAATGTGCTATGTGTAAAGCAGCAGCAGAACAAAGCGATCAAAAAGGATTGAATAAAGGAATCCTATTTCTTTTCTTATCCCCTTATATTATTGTAGGAACAATGTCTTATTTATGGTGGAAAAATAGAAAAGTAGAAAATGAGGATGAATTAACCCAACTCAATACTGAACAATTCAATTAAAGGAATAATCCAATAAAATTTAAGTTTCTCTACTATTTATCTTCCTGTATAGTCTTAGAATGATCCAACGTTGCCTTTTGAAAATGTCTTCTTTCAGACAATTATTGTTATGTATATTAACAAATAATATTTTAATTGATTATGATTTGTTAATGAAGTAAAAAGAGAATAGATAAATAATATCTCTATTTTGCTCTCTCTCTGCATCATAATAATGAATTATCATTTCTACAAAATCTTCTGATTATTTTCCTTTATAATATAAACATACTTTAAGGGTTTTCTAATAGTATTCTATAGAATATTAATATGTTTCTTTTTTTATTCTTACCAAGACTTTAGAATGTAATATTTTAATAGAAAAAAGATAAATAATTCATATTGTTAATTATTGTCATATGAATAAGTGTCGCGTCACAAAATAAGATTTATTTGTTTTTAGAAGCTATGTATTGGCATTGTTGTTGGCGATTTTTTGAAAAGAAATCCAAAATATAAATAGCAAATAAATTCCAAAATGATGAGAAATATAATATTCTATAATTTCAAAAATGTTGTCCTCGTAATATTTTATTTATTATTATCTTTTATCATATCTTTTGATGTAAAAGGACAAGAACCTCCAGAGATTGAATGGCAAAGAACTCTAGGTGGAGATAGGTATGATGGGATATATGTAGTCCGCCAAACTCCAGATGGTGGATATATATTAGGAGGTTCTTCAAAATCAGATCAATCATTGTATAAGTCAGAAAATGCGATAGAAGGTTGTACAACTATTACTTCACCATTATTCACTTACGAAGTTTGTGATGAAGATGCTTGGATAGTAAAACTAGATGCTTTAGGAAATATAGAATGGGATAATACAATAGGAGGAACTGCTCTTGATTTTGTGTCTTCAATTGATATAACCTATGATGGTGGATACATATTAGGAGGTTATTCTCTATCTAATGCTTCAGTAGATAAAACAGAAAATAATATAGGTGATAATGATTATTGGGTTATTAAATTAGATGCTTCAGGAAATATAGAATGGGATAATACTCTGGGAGGTACAGGTTTAGATGAATTACGAGCCATTCAGCAAACATCAGATGGTGGTTATATACTAGGAGGTCGCTCTTCTTCAAATACTTCATCTGATAAATCTGAAGATGCTTTAGGAGGCACAGATTATTGGGTGCTTAAATTGGATGCTTCAGGAAACATAGAATGGAATAATACTCTTGGTGGAAGTGCTCATGATTTTTTAAATACTCTTCAACAAACACAAGATGGTGGGTATATATTAGGTGGACAATCTTCATCTAATAGCTCATTATCTAAAACGGAAAACAATATTGGAGGTACAGATTATTGGGTAGTAAAATTAGATGTTACAGGAAATATAGAATGGGATAATACATTTGGAGGAACGGCTAATGATGTTCTTACAGATTTAGAACAAACATTAGATGGTGGATATATATTGGGAGGTCGTTCTGCTTCAAATATTTCACTAGATAAATCTGAAAATAGTCTAGGAAGCAATGATTATTGGGTGCTTAAATTAGATGCTTCAGGAAATATAGAATGGGATAATACAATAGGAGGCATTTCTTCTGATGAAATGCAATCCTTAGAACAAACATTAGATGGTGGATATATATTAGGAGGACGTTCTGCTTCAAATATGTCATCTGATAAATCTGAAAATAGTTTAGGAAACTTTGATTATTGGATAGTTAAATTAGATCCTATAGGAAATATAGAATGGGATAATACGCTTGGAGGAAGTAATTCTGATGTTTTATATTCACTAGAGCAGACAGGAGATCAAAGTTACATTCTTGCAGGATATTCACAGTCAGGAATATCAGGAGATAAAACAGAAAATAATTTAGGTGATTTTGATTGGTGGGTTATTAAATTATCTTGTCAATATGATACAGATACCGTTACTAATATTGTTTCACCCGTTTCCCAAAGCACTTGTGCTTTAGCAACACCTGAGATAATACTTGGAACGGATGATAATAATTTATATGAAGATTTTATCAGTTATCAATGGCAATTGAGTTATGATAATATAGTTTGGGTAGATATAGAAACTGGAATGTTGAAAGACTATCTACCAGAACCAACATCACTCACAACTTATTTTAGAAGAATAGCCCTTTGGGCATGTGATCATAGTGATACATCTAATATTCATGTATTAAATATTACAGGAGATGTAGCTCCTATAGTAGATGCTGGAGGTATATTCTATACTTGTCCTTCGTCTCCTATAACAATAGGAGGAAGTCCTTCTGGAAGTGGAGGAACAGGTAATCTAAGTTATTCTTGGGATAATGTAAGTCTATTGAATAATTCTACTTCTTCTAATCCTATTGCAACAGTAAATCAAACAGAAATTTTTACTTTAACTGTTATCGATGAAAATGGCTGTCCTAAAATAGACCAAGCTATTGTTCAAGTTGTTACAGCTAATGCAGGAGAAAATAAATTGTTATGTGAAGGGGAAGAAGGAGTTATAATTGGTAATTCACCTGTAGTAGGAACAAATGCAACTTATTCGTGGACTCCTTCTACAAGTTTAAGTGATCCTAATATTGCTCAACCTATTGCACAGCCAGTAGAAGATCAAGTATATACTCTTACAATGACTTATGAAAATAAAGATGGATTAACTTGTTCTACAATAGATTCTGTATTAGTAACAGTAGTAGAAAGACCTTTGAATTCAAATTTTGCAGGCCTAGACAGAACTCTTTGTTCTGGAACAACTTCTATATTAGGAGAACCTGCTGAAGCAGGATTTAACTATACTTGGGCTCCTGGAAAATATATTACCCAAAATAGAGTAGCTCAACCAACATTTGATGCAGGAAATGAATTTCCTCTGATTCCAGATTCAATTATTTATTTTGTTACAGCAGAGAAAAATGGATGTGTTTTTACCGATCAAATGAATGTATCAGTGATTGATGCAAATGCAAATATAGATGGTTGTGGTCCTAGATATATAGGAGTCCCTGACTTAACAAATAATATTACAGAAACATACAATTGGACAAGGTTAAGTAGTTCTGAGAACTCTATTGGATTTTTAGAAAGCACTACACAACCTGAAGTTTCTGTTAGTGATTCTGATGGAGGTATAGATATTTATCAATTAGAAGTAAGCCATAATGGGACTACTTGTTTGGATACAGTAGTTGTTCCTCCATGCGGCTGTAATGTAGGAATTGAAAGAGAGAATGGCAATTGTCCTTTGTATGGAGGAGAAGTTGTAACTTTAAAAGCTACTGCATTATCTGGAGATGCTGATATGTATAATTATTCTTGGTCTCCTAATGCTGGGTTAAATACTTATACAGGTAGAGTAGTAGAGCTTATTGATAATGTATATAGAACTTATACTGTAACAATTACAAGTATTTTAGATCCAGATTATTCTTGTTCAGAAACAATAGAGGTCAATCATCCTTCGTGGTCATATCCTATATTTAATGCAAATAATCAAGCAGGTTGTTCAGGGGATCCAATTGATATCGGACTTCCTCCTGTTGCAGGATACAATTATTCATGGACAGGACCAGATGGCTTTTCAAGTACATTAGCTAATCCACAAATTATACTTTTTGAATCAAATCAAGGAATATATAATGTAACGGTAACAGATTTAGGAAGTGGATGTTTTATAGAAAGAAATGTAATTATAACATTAAATGATCCTACCGCAGATGCAGGTTTAGATTGGACAGTATGTTCTAATGCTTTAGTAGAGTTAGGAACTCCAGATCCTAGTGGTGGTGCTTGGTCATATAGTTGGTCTCCTTCTAGTCCTCCTTGGGAAAATGGAACGGATAATACATCTCCACAACCTCAAAAGATAGTTGCAGCTAATCTTACATTTACAGTTACTGTAACAGATATTGCAACAGGATGTACAGCAACAGATGATGTTAATATTATCGTAGATAATAATCCAACAATAGCTGATGCCCAAGATGCAAGTGTATGTTTAGGAGAAAGTGTTCAGATTGGAGCACCTGCACTACAAGGAGTTTCTTATCTATGGAGCCCAGCTATAGGTTTAGATGATCCTACAGCAGCTCAACCCAATGCATTTCCGTCAACAACAACAACATATACATTAACAGCTACTTTTCCTGGAAGTTGTGCAATGAGTCCTACAGATGAAGTAACCGTAACAGTATTTGATCCTACTTTTGATTTAGGACCAGATATCAGTTATTGTCCATCTTCAGGAGGAATTTCTATAGGTGCAGCTGCCCCTATAACGGATGTAAATACATATTCATGGTTTCCTGTAATAGGGTTGAGTTGTACTAATTGCCCTAACCCTATAGCAGATCCAGGAGAAGAAATAACTTATACTTTACTTGTAGAATATACGAATGGTTGTACAGCAAGTGATGAAATCATTGTATCTTTAGATTCTGATCCTTATGCTGGATTTGATAGAACAGTATGTGAAGGAGACTTAGCAATTATAGGTTCTACAGAGAATACAGGAACTATTTTATGGACTGGTTCTCCTATTGCAGCATTAAGTGATGTCACTTCTCCAACACCTATATTTGATCCTAGTATTGCAGGTCCTGGAATCTATACATATACAATGACTCAAAATTTAAATGGATGCATCCAATTAGATGATATAGTAATTACAGTGGCTGCTCCTCCAACTGTAAATTTATCTCCTATATCAATATGTGAAGGAGCCTGTGTTAAAATAGGTCCAGAAGAGCAAACTCATTATGCTTATTCTTGGTATCCTGCCACTAATTTGAGTTGTACAGATTGTGCTAATCCTACGGCTTGTCCTACAAGTACAACAAATTACACTTTAATTGTAGAAGATATAATGACTGGTTGCACAGCTATAGATAATGTAACGATTACAGTAGGAAATATTCCAGCACCTACAATATCACTTGTAGATCCAATAACAAGCTGTATTGGTTCATCTTTTACTTTTGATGCAACAATAAATCCAGAAGATACAGGAAATTATACATATTCATGGTCTCCAGCAACAGGTTTAGATAACCCTTATATTGCAGAGCCTACAGCAATTGCTAATATAAATACAACTTATGAATTAGTATTAACAGATAACTCTACAGGATGTTCAAATATGGCTACTGTAGATGTAATAGTAGAAGGAGGATTTTCAAATTTAGTGGTATCAAATCCTGGAGATATATCAGTTTGTTTAGGAGGAACAGGAGAAGTAACTATTCCTATAATGACAAGTGGAGGGGATTTATCTTTTCAATGGCAAATATTAGGTTTATTAGGTTGGGAAGATTTAACAGAGGTTTCTCCTTATAGTGGTACTCAAAATGATACTTTAATGATTAGTAATTATGGAGGGTTAGAAGGAAGTAAATTTCGATTGTTGGTAGAGAATAACGAGGGATGTATGGGAAGAGATACGTCTTTAATCGTAACTTTAACTGAAGATGTTAATTGTAGAGTTCTTCCTGTAGAATTAGTAGAATTTAAAGGAAAATCAGAAGATTGTAATATTAATTTGAGATGGGTAACTGCTAGTGAAGAAAATAATTCTCATTTTATTATTGAGCATAGTACAGATGGACAAACATTTGTTGAGTTAGGTAGAGTAGAAGGATATGGCACTTCTTTAGAAACACAAATTTATAATTTTGTTCATTATGATATTGCAAATAATTTAAATTTATATAGATTAAAACAAGTAGATTTTAATGGCAAATATGAGTATTTTAATATTATTAGTGTAACAGGAGATTGTAATGCAAATGATATTATTGGAGAAGAAAAAGGAGGAATAGTTAATGCTTATCCTAATCCGACATCAGGAAATTTGATGCTTGAAATTTATTTGGGAAATGATGACAATACAGAAATAATAATAACGAATATGATAGGAGAAATTATA
>JAHDII010000309.1 GCA_020630895.1 Saprospiraceae bacterium | reverse complement strand
TTTTCATCCAATAAAATATAATATTCATTTTTATTTTTTGTTTGTACTTTTAATACAGGAGGAATACCTCCAGAAATACAACGGATGGCACAAGATTTATGTACTTTTCCTTCGCCTGGTTTCATCGCTCCAAAATAACATTTAGGATCAATAATTTCTCCTTGTAAAGTGGTTTCTAATTTATAATTATCAAAACCATTTACAACAGCATGATTAGATAAAGTATCATTTATAATAGCATCACTTAGAGGAGCAAACTTTTGTAAAGAATGTTCTTCATCTGTTAATTCAAATAAAGCTTTTCCATCGTTATAAATTAAAGTACCTTTTAAAGTCGTTAAAATACTATCTAAAGATTGTTTACTTTTTTCTTTAATTTTTTGAAGCGTTTTATCTGCTCCAAATTTATAAACTCCTGTTAATAAAAAAGTTTTAAAAGTATTTTCTCCATAAATTCCTTTATCATTATATACTTTTAAATGAGGCACAGGTTTTAATTTTAAAATGCCTTCCAATGTACTTTGATTCCCAAATTCAAATTGTCCCTTAGAGTTTTTTTGATGAGAAAAAGAAATTAAAATACTCATTAAAATAATGATTCCTAATAATAAAAATATTATTTTTTTTCCCCATTTTTGATATGAAGGAGGAACATCTTTTAAATATCCAATATAAAATTCTTGATTTTCTTCTTGCATGATTATTATGATGTTTTATGGATAGGAAAAGTAATATGAAAAATACTTCCTTTTTCTAGTTCACTTGTTACATAAATATTTCCATTATTTTTTTTCACTAATTCATGCACTAAATGTAAACCTACACCTGTTCCTTTTTCTCCTGCTGTTCCTTTTGTACTTTTATCTTTAGCTAATAAAAAAATAGTATCTATTTTTTCTTTAGGAATTCCAACACCAGTATCTTCAATTTGAATTGTTATTGTATCATTTTTAGTATTTGAATGAATATGAATCTCACCATTTTCAGGAGTATATTTAATTCCATTATCTACGACATTTCTGATAATAGTTTGTAAAGCACTTTTATCACAAAAAAGATTTGTTTTTGAATCTATTGAAGATTCTAGTTGTATATTTTTATCACGGGCTAAACTGTTTAAAGAAAGAAAAACATCATCAATAATTTCATATAAATTTATAATGCTAGGATGATGAGGTAAAGCATCTCGTTGTACTAATGCCCAATTTAAAATATTGTCAATTAATTTATTGAGCCCTTGAGCATCTTTTTCAATATCTTCTCCTAGAGCTTCTAAACTTTTAAAATCTTGTTTTCGTAATAAATAATTGACCTTTCTTGCAATTCCTCTAAAAGCGATAGCGGGTTTTCTTAAATCATGTCCTACAACCATGAAAATTCTATTTTTAATAATATCTAATTTTTTGAGTTTTTCTGCTTGTTCAGAAATAGTAGCAGTTCTTTTTTTAACTTCATTTTCTAATCTTTCATTATTTCTTTTTAATTTATAAATATGCCATCTATAATATAATGCAGACAATAAAATAGAGATACCTACACACAATAAAATAAATGCAACAGATTTATAAAAAGGTTCTTTTACTTTTATTGTTACTTTTGTTGGTTTTTTACTCCAATTTCCTTTTTCATCTGAACCTTTTAAATGTAAAGTATATGTCCCCGCAGGTAATTGATTATATCGAATGCTAGGTTTATTTCCAAGTATTTGCCAATCTTTTTCATATCCTTCTAACCACGCACTATATTGATTCGCTTTTGAATTATAAAAAATGGGTAAAATAAAATCAAATTGAAAATAAGAGATTCCTGGTTCAATAGTAACTTCATTTAAATTGGAAAGAGATTTTACATATTGAATTAATGTATCTTTTTTAGAATTATATTTTAAAAATTTGGTAATAGAAACAGAAGGGATTTTTTCTTCATTATTCATGCTTTGTGGAAAAAAAGAATTAATTCCATTTAATCCTCCAAAATAAAATTTATTATTTTCATCTTTATAAAAAGAATAACGATTGAACTCATCATGACTTAATCCATCACTAGAACTAAATTTTCCAAAACTATTATTCTTAGCATCAAAAAAAGTTAAGCCATTAAAAGTACTAATCCAATAAGTACTATCTTTTCCAGGCAAAATACCACAGACACTATTATCAGATAACCCATCTTGTTTTGTATAGGTAGTCATTTTTTGTGTTTTAGGATCCCAAATATCTAATCCCCCATTATTCCCAAACCACAAACGATTTTGTTTGTCTTCATAAATGACCATTACATAATTTCCACTTAAACTTTTTTCTTCACCACTGTTGACTTTCCAAGTTTTTACATCATTTGTTTCTCTATTAATTTCAAATAAACCATTTAGAGATCCGACCCATAAAGTTCCATCTTTACTTTCATGAATATAACAAGGACGACTATTTTCAAAAGGATTTTTTCCATCAACAGCAGTAAATGTTTTTTGTTCTCCTGTTTCAGTATTTAATTGAATTAAAGAACCAGAAGAACCTCTACGATCTTCAATACCTACCCAAAAACTACCATCTTTTGTTTTGTAAAATGTACCAATAGATTGTTTAAATTTATAAGAAACTTGTTCTTTTGTTTTTACATTATAACCAATTAAATATCCTACTTTTAAATTATCCCCACAACTACTTCCCCATAAAATATCATTCTCTAAAATGAGTTTATTACCACAATTACAAATTAAAGGATTTTTATTTTTTGAATCAGGATCAATAATATTTAATATTTCTATTGAATCTAATAAAATATTATATTTATACCAATGTTTTACTTCCCTTGCAATATAAATTGTACCATTATTATCACCCGTTAAACCTCGAATACTTTTTCCCCAGTCATCTCTGTTTTTTAATTCTTCATATAAAAGATGGTCAATTTTCTTTTTGGGATTTACAGGTAATAGTCTTACATTTCTGTGGCTCCCAATAATTAATAATTTTTCAAAATTCTGAGAATAAATACAGGTAATTAAATTTTCATATTCTAAAACTTTACTAATGTCAATCCATTTGTTTTTTGTTGTTAATAAATGAAGTTGACTGATTTCTGCAAATTCTAAATTATTTCCAAAAATTAAATTTCCTTTTTTATCTTCTGTGCAAAATCCATAATTTTCTAAAGTAGAAATATTTTCTTCTAGCTGTATAGAGTCGAAAGGATAACTCAAAGAATAAAGCCCTGTTCTATCTTCAAAACTCATCCAAATTTTGTCATCTTTTGATTGATGAAAAAAGGTGGTGAAAAAAGTATGTTTATTTATCACTTGATCTGAAGTAGGTAAAGATAATTGATGTAAAATATTTCCTTGTGAATCAAAATGCCATACTTTTCCATTTGGCTCTTTTACCCAAAAAGAATGATCTTTATTATCAGGAATAAATTGAAGATTAGAAGATGTAATATTTGTAGGTAAATGAAATTGTGTAATAAATTCATTTTTTTTATAATCATATTCTATAATAGAAATTTGATCTCTAAAATATACAATTAAAAATATTTTTTTATCTTTTGAAAATCTAAAATCCGAAATTTTAGATTTTTTATTATAAATACCTTCTAAAGATATTTTGTTTGCTTCTTTTTCTCCTTCTTCTATAATATCTATAAATTCAAAATTATTTCTATAAACAATAATAATAGAATTATCTTTTCCTGAATATAATTTTAATAATTCATTACTTGTAATTTTATATTTGCTATCAATTGCATTAGAATAAATGATAAAATCTTTTCCGTCATAACGATTTAATCCATTAAATGTAGCTACCCATAAAAAACCTTGTTCGTCTTGAATAATATCATAAACAGATCGATCTGAAAGACCTTGATAAATAGAAATGTAT
>JAHDII010000308.1 GCA_020630895.1 Saprospiraceae bacterium | reverse complement strand
ATATTTTATTTATACCTAAACCAATAACTATTACAAGTAAAACAAAAAACAAAAAGTAAAAAGGAATATCCTGTTACAAACAGGACATTTCGCAACATATCAAAAAAAAATACTTCTACGACAAAATTGAAATTCCGCCAATTCAAATTTAAATTAACAAATTTAAACTATTTCAAATGTGACATCATTTATCATTTGTTTAAAACAGATAATAAAATTCATTGGGCGTATTTGCGATTCATTCAACTAATCAGTTACTAATTACAGTAAAATATTGAGCTATGACACTGGAAGATACAAGGCTGTACTATCCTAAAATTTATAACACTCCCTTCTTTCAATAATGAACCATTGATTTATTATCGTTTATCTTTAGTTTTCGTATTCCTCGTCGTAATGCTATAAAATTCACTATTGCTGTTAATCCATCTGCAATAGGAAAAGCTATCCAAATACCTAGAAGTCCAAAAAAATACGGAAGAATTAATATGAGAGGAATTAAAAAGAAACCTTGCTTGGTGAGCGTTAAAAACATAGCTAATTGTGCTTTACCAATAGCTTGATAATATGCTGCTCCAATGAGTTGTAATGTAAGAGTTGGAGTTAAAAGAAACACCCATCGCATTACAGGAATGGTTTGGTTGATAATTTTTTCTTCACTAATAAATATAGCTATGATTTGTGAAGTAAAAATCATAATAATTGAAAAAACAAGGAGGGCGATAATTGTTCCATATAATATAGATTGAAATATAACTTGTTTTACTCTATCCCATTTTTCAGCTCCATAATTATATCCCGCAATAGGCAAAAATCCTTGTGTAACTCCAAAGACAGGAAAGTTAGCAAACATCATCATTCTATTGACAATTCCCCATATAATTATAGCTTCTTCATTACCATAATTAAATAATGTATTATTCAATACTATGGCTAATAAACTTATTGTTCCTTGTCGTGCTAAGGTTACAGAACCAATTGAAAATATTTCAGAAATAATTTTAAAATCAAATTTCAGATATTTCAACTGTATTGAAATATCTGATTTTCCGAAAAAAAGAAACCAAAAAGCATATAAAGCACTGGCAATATAGGATAGCATTGTTGCCCAAGCAGCTCCTGCCATTCCCCAATCTAAATAAATAATAAAAACAATATCTAAAATGATATTCAAAATAGCAGGGATAATCATTACAATCATTGCCACTCGTGCTTGACCTTCTGCTCGAATAACATTATTACTCATCATGGCAAAAGCCAAAAATGGAATAGCTGGTAATAAAACATTAAAATAAATTCTAGCATTAGGTAAAATCCCTCCTTTTCCTCCAAATAGATTGAGAACAGAGTCTTGTACGAAATAACCTATTATTACAAATAAAATAGAAAGAACAAGAGTAAGTAAAATTTGATTTCCAAAGGTTAAAAAGGCTTTTTCTTCATTTTCTGCTCCTAAAGCTCTAGAAATTACAGATGCTCCCCCTACTCCAATTGCCATTCCTATAGATGCAATCAAGAAGGTAATCGGCAGAACAACTGTTATCGCTCCAATGGCTAATGAACCTATATATTGACCTACGAATATATTGTCTATTATTCCATTAATAGATAAAGTCAAGATTCCTATTGCGGCAGGAATGGCTTGCTGTTTCAATAATTTTCCAATAGGTGCTGTTCCTAGTTCATCGGAATGAGCCATTGATATAATATCATTTTTTATAAAAATAGAGCTTTCTGAAAATTTCAGAAAGCTCTATCTATATTTTATTTAGTCAATGATTTAAAAACTATTTTACGACTTCAGCTACTAAATCTGCTGCTTCTTGTAAAATAATTGCAGATTTAACTTCTAAACCTGATTCATCTATTAATTTTTTAGCAATATCTGCATTAGTTCCTTGTAAACGCACAATAATTGGCACCTTAATTTGATCTCCCATATTTTTATAAGCATCTACGACTCCTTGAGCTACTCTATCACAACGTACAATACCTCCAAAAATATTAATTAAAATACATTTTACAGCAGGATCTCTCAATATAATACGAAAAGCATTTTCTACACGTTCAGCATCTGCTGTACCTCCTACATCTAAGAAGTTAGCTGGTTCTCCTCCTGATAATTTAATGATATCCATGGTTGCCATAGCCAACCCTGCTCCGTTGACCATACAGCCTACATTACCATCTAGTTTGACATAATTTAAACCAAATTCCCCTGCTTCAACTTCCGCTGGATCTTCTTCAGTTTTATCCCTCATTGCTGCTAATTCAGGATGGCGAAATAATGAATTATCATCTAAAGATACTTTACAATCTACAGCTATAATTCTATCATCTGCTGTTTTCATGCAAGGATTAATTTCAAATAATGAAGCATCTGAACCTACAAAAGCATTGTATAATTGAGAAATAAATTTTGTCATTCCTTTAAAAGCAACGCCATTTAATCCTAAATTAAATGCTATTTTTCTCAATTGAAATCCTTGCATTCCTAAAGTAGGATCTATATATTCTTTGTGTACTAAATGAGGTGTTTCTTCTGCTACTTTTTCAATATCCATACCTCCTTCAGTAGAATAAATAATTACATTTTGCTTTCTGCCTCTATCCATCATGATAGAAACATAATATTCTTTACAAGCATCAAAATCTGGAGCATAAGAATCTTCTGCTAAAAAGATTTTATTGACTTTCTTTCCAGGACCATCTACTCCACCAGGAGTTTGAGGTGTTTTTAACATCATGCCTAAAATATTACTAGCATGTTCTTTTACGTCGTCATAATTTTTAGCCACTTTTACTCCTCCTCCTTTTCCACGTCCTCCAGCATGGATTTGAGCTTTTACAACAACAAATTCAGTTCCTGTTTCTTCTACTAATTGTTGATATGCTGCTTCTAAATTATTAATATCTTCTAATATTACTCCCCTTTGAGTTGTAATACCATAACCTGCCAATAATTGTTTTCCTTGATATTCGTGAAGATTCATATGACTTTATTAAATGATTATTTTATAAATATGCTGCAAATGTAATGAAAAGTATATAGATATAGAAGTTTTATAAGGGGAAGGCTGATAATTTTTAATCAAATATTTTGGGATGTTTTTCTTTGTATTCTTTTTTCTCTATTGATTTGCATAATTGTTTTAAAATCATCTATTAATATTAAAACCAAAAGAATAACCACCACAATTATTATTAACTGAGAAAAAAGAGAAATATCAAAAAATATAATATATGCTAAAAATGAAATGCTGTAAAGTAAACCTATAAAAAATGATACTATTATTAATAACCGATTCTTGTAAGCAGAAAAATTGATTTTTTTAATTCCTTGAATAATATTATAAATACAATACCAAACTGTTAAAATTAAACCTGTGATAAAACCAAATTTTGCACCAGAACTTTGTTCTTCTTTCAGTTTTAATAGATAGTCTTCATATTGAATTATAAGTAAAACAAGAAATAATCCTCCTAACAAAATTCGCACTACTCCAATCAATCTTGGATATATAGGATATTCTTTTTTGTCAATTAATGCTTCATCTAATAGTTCTTTCATTGAGATATAATGGGTCTATTAAAACCAGCTAGATTTTTTTCTTCGAGAAGATTTAATTCCTAAAGCACCTAAAATTCCTCTTGTAATTTCTCTTGCTAGAGTACGTCCAATTTCTCTACCTGCTGTACTTGTAATCGCTTTTTCAAAACCTGATTTTTTTCTTCTTGAAGTTTTTCTTGCTTTTTCTTTTTGTTTTTTTAATTCTTCTTGATGTTCTTCTTCTTGTGCTGCTTCAATTTTTTCTCCTAAAATTTCATAAGCACTTTCTCTGTCTATCTCCTTATTATATTTTTTAATAATAGAAGATTTTTTAATAATAGCATTAAT
>JAHDII010000307.1 GCA_020630895.1 Saprospiraceae bacterium | reverse complement strand
CAGCAGTGCCAATAATTTTTATATCAGGACAATTTTCATTTAAGTCTGCTTGTAATACTTGTAATGCTTGAGGCATATCATCTACTAAAATTGCACTAGGCATATTATATTTATTTTATTTTTTTAAAAATCTAATTCTAAAGGTAATCTTACAATAATGTGTGTACCTTTTATTTCTCCTTCTTTATTTTTTATATCTAAAATTTCTAAAGGGATATATTTTTTATCATTTTTAAGAGCATCTAAACGTTCTTTGGTCACTTCCATTGCAACAGATTGATGCCCTGGTTTTTTGGATTGTTTTAATTCATTAGCTTTTTTTCTTCCTACGCCATTATCTTTTATTTCACAAATTAATAAATTATTTTTTATTGAAAAATCAATTTGAATGATGCCATCTTTTTCTAAATGTGAAATACCATGTATCACTGCATTTTCTGCAAAAGGTTGTAATAGCATAGGAGGAATTTCTATTTCCGAAGCATCATAATTTTTAGGAGAAGAAATGGTGAAGTCAAAAGAAACTCTTTGACAAAATTGTTCCATTTTTAAATATTGTTCTAAAGTTTTAATTTCTTCTTCTAAATTAATTTTTTGATTTCTAGAATTAGATAAAATACTTCTCATTAAAGTGGCAAAATTTCCAATTTCTTTTCTAGCAGTTTTATAATCTTTTGTCGCTACTAAAGATTGAATACTATTTAATGCATTAAAAATAAAATGAGGATTCATTTGTAATTGTAATGCTTTTTGTTCTAATTGTAAAACATGATTTTCTAATTCTAATTTTTGTCTTTTTATTTTTTCTTTAATTTGAATTTTTCGTTTCCAATTCCATAATAAAAAAACTATTATTCCTAAAACTAAAATGGAAGATACAATCTTAAACCAAAGTAATTCCCAAAAAGGATTTTTAATAATAAATGAAGCGGTAACAGGATTGCTCAATAAATTTTTTCCTGATAATGCTTGTACTTCAAATGTATATTCTCCAGGCGGTAAATTAGAATAATCTACAGATTCTTTTTTAGATAAAGGAGACCAGTCTTCTTCTGCACCAATTAATTTCCATCGGTACTGAATATCATCGGGATTACTTTGATTAATGGCTTTAAATTCAAAGTTGATACTATTTTTATGATAGGGTAGTTTGAGTCCTTTTTTAATACCTCCTTGTGGATCATAAAAATCTTTATATTGAGTTTCTCTCAAGGGTTGATAAAATAAAGAAATTCTTTTAAAATGAATAAATGGAGGAGAAATTTTAATTTGTTGTTTAGAAGGAATATGTTGTGTTAAACCATTCATGGTACCAAACCAAACATTTCCGTTATGATCACAAATAGCAGAATTTTGACAGGTTTCAATTCCTAAAAATCCTTTGTTTTTTCCAAAAAAATGAATGTCTGTAACAATACCATTTTTATTAATAATTAATTTATTTACGCCTCGTTCATTTCCTGCCCAAAGATTTCCTTCTTTATCAAAAATTAATAAATAAATATTATAAGTCTCTAAATTTTTAATTAAATTAATAGGTTTAAAAAAAATAGAATCTTTAAAGATTTCTGCTTTTAAAATTCCATTTCCTGCGGTGCCTACCCAAATATTTCCTAAATCATCAAAAGCAATAGAACGTACAGAAATATCATGTTCTAAACCTTCTTCTTCTCGATATATTTTTTTTAATTTTCCTTTTTCAAAATATCCTACTTCTCCTAATCTTGTTGCAAACCAAATCGTTTGTTGAGGTCCTTTTTTTATAGTTGTAATTCTAAGACTTTTTAAACCATGAATTCTATTAAAATTAATAATAGAAAATCCTAAAGTATCTAAATCTTTAATTTTAAAAATACCTTCATAATTAGTGCCTGCCCAAATATTTCCTTCGTGGTCTTCTGTCATAGAAATAATTTCAGAATCCATGAGTCCATTTTGTTCAGTAATAGAGGTAACGCCAGATGTATCTGAAACTAAAATTCCTTTACCAATCGTTCCCATCCAAATTCTTCCTTTTTGGTCTTCTAGTAAAGCTTTACATTTTACATTTAATAAACCACTATCTATTTCTGATTTTTGAAAACCTAAACTATCATACGTTGCAATACCAGATTGCGAAGCAGAAAACCAAGAAAAATAAATTTCGTTATTTTTATTTTCATGGACGGCATAAATTCTATCGCCAAAACTTCCTTCTGATTTATCATAATGAACAAAAAATTGTCCTAAATATCTTACCACACCACCGCCAGATGTTCCTAGCCAAATATTACCCCAATCATCCTGCATAATAGAAGTAATATTTTTATTAGGTAAACCTTCTTGATCTGAAATTTTAGTCCAAGTAGAATCTTGAGTATTAAAAATAGTGATGCCTTTTTCTTGTCGTCCTATCCATATTTTTTTTGAAGCATCTTTAAATATACACCAAGCCTCATCTGTATTAGGAATATTTTTTTTCTCAATAATTTGTAATGTTTTTTCTTGAATAAAATTAACGCCATCATGTGATAATACCCAAATGTTTCCTTGCTCATCAGATTCAAATCCCATGATTTCATTTCCATTTAAACCATTATTTTTATTAAAGTGTTGAACCGTATTATCCACATGAAATGCACCTAAATTGGTACCAATCCAAATAGAATTATTTTTTTTATAAAATCGATGAATCACACTTTTGTCTAAGGATGCATGAATGTTTTTTTTATAAATACTATCTTGATTTAAATTGTATTCTAAAATTCCTTTTTGTGTTCCTACCCAAAGAAGACTATCATTTTTTTGAATCATATGTTCCACTCTATTAATGGTATTTTGATTCAAAAAAATATTATGAAATTGTTCACCATCATATTTAGATAAACCTCTTTGTGTTCCTATCCAAATTTGATTTTTATTATCTTCATAAATAGAAAAAATAGCATTAGATGCTAAACCATCTTTTGTCGAAAAATTTTCAAACTTTTTTCCATCAAAACGACTTAATCCACCGCTTAAAGTACCAAACCATAAATATCCTTTACTTCCTTGAAGCATCGCATAAACTTGAGATTGTGCCAAGCCTTCAGAAATAGAATATTGAATAAAATTATATTGCTGTGCAGATATAATTTGTACCCATATTAAAAAAATTATTATTGAAATATTTTTTTTCATGGATTAAAAGTAAGAATTAATTGAATGGAAAATATTAAAAATAATTTATTTTTTTATTTGAATTAATTTTCCATTTTCCCATTTATAAAATTCTGGTTTTTCTTTGATAATTTTTACTTTATAATCATATTCACCTTCCATAATAGGTTCTCCATTTTCGTCTAAAACTTCTTCGGTATATTCTTTAGTTTTAATGATTAATTGATTAATGGGAATTCCTAATTTTTTGGGATAAGGATATTCATTTAATTCTCCTGTTTCATAATTTAAAATATTTTCTAAATCTGCATTGGCAATTAATTTTACAGTTCCATTATAAAATTGAATAGGATAATAAACGGTTGATGTTTCATACATTCCTGCTTCTCCTGTAGAAAAAGAAGATAATATTTTTTCAAATGCACCATTTGGTTTTAGAACAAATAATTCATTTAATGTAGCTCCAGGGCAACTTTCTCTATAAGTAGTAAAACAAATTAATGTGCCAGAATTTTTTAATCCATTTAAAGGTAATATTTTTAATTTATAACCATGCATAATCTCACTTGTACTATAAGTGATTTTTGGATCATTAATATTTCTTAAAAGTAATTTATGATTATACTCTCCTTCTACTTTCCCTGCTATAAAACCAAAGTTATAAAAATCTTCAACAGCTAAATTTGCCTTTTTTATAAATCCTTTTTGATTATTGAAAGAAATTTTACACCATTCTTCAGGAAGACGACGGATATATTCTTTTTTTG
>JAHDII010000306.1 GCA_020630895.1 Saprospiraceae bacterium | reverse complement strand
CATCCCCTTAAAAAGTGTGAGTGATAAAAATAATTACAAACCATTTTTTTCTACTTCTAAAATTGCAGCAACATGAGCATCAGCAATGAGTTGTCTGACGGCATCTTTACGCAATTCAGCAGCTTCTTTTTTATGATTATAAAATCCATTTTCTGTAAGGACAGCGGTCATAGTCGTATTTTTTATGACATATAAACTACGAGTACTTTTTAAGCCTCGATTGACCATGCCTGTATAATTAACCATGTGTTTTTGAAAAATAGCCGCTAGTTTTCTTCCTCGATTACTTCCTGTATAATACCATGTTTCAGCTCCTTTTGCTGGAGGATTTGCCCAATGATCTATAGATTCAGATCTTGCAGCATTAGCATGGATAGATACAAATAATTTAGGAATATCAGATTGGTGCCCATTGGCTCGATCTACTCTTCCTTTTAAAAAATTATCAGTATCTACTTCAGGAACAACATTAAAATATTTGATGCCTTTTTCATCTAATTGTTCCATAATTCTTTTTACAATATCCCTATTAAATTCATATTCAAAAAATCGTTTTCCATCTTCAAATTTAGGAGAACGTTTTCCTTTTGTAAATTTTCCATGTCCATTATCTAAACACCATAAAAATCTTTGTTGCACCTCAGGTTCTTCTGGCGGACTAGTAGGATCGTCAGGACTATCCGTAGGATCATCTGTGGGAGGTACAATAATGGGAATATCTGGCAAATCTACAGGGGGAGTATCTATTACGGGTTCAGTAATTTCTAAGTCTTCAGGAAATACAATGGTTCCTATGGTATCAGGATCAGAAATTAAGTCAGAACCATCAGATACTAAAGCACCATCTTCCTCATCGTCATTTTTAGGAGGACTAGGTTTAGGAGGAGTAGGCTTAGGTCCAACATCATCTGCCTTTTTTTTCAACATTTTGAAAAAATTTTCAAAAGCTAAAAAGATTTTTTGGAAGAAACTCATGAATAAATTGGTTTTTCTAGTATGAAAATATTACTTTAAGGTACAAATTAATAATATATTACTTAATAAATATATAAAAAAGACATTGTATTACATCATTCATAATAGGAAAATAGTATTTTTCGTTAAAAATCATGTAATTTCGGCTTTTATTGAGGCATCTTTGAGTTTAAAACATCATAAATAAAACATGATTCTCTCTTTATTTTATCATCTTGGAAGATATATGTCTCTGCTTCGTCTTATGATTTCGAAGCCAGAGCGTTGGTCTATGTACTGGAAAGAAACCATGCGTCAGATGAATGACATCGGTATTGGTTCTTTAATTATTGTTTGTTTAATTGCTTTGTTTATTGGTGCTGTAGCAGCAGTTCAATTTGCATATCAATTAGAAGGCACTATGGTACCTTTATATTATACAGGTTATATTGTTCGTGATATGACTATTATAGAATTAGCTCCTACAATTACATGCTTGGTTTTAGCAGGGAAAGTAGGTTCTAATATTGCTGCCGAAATTGGAGGAATGCGTCAAAAAGAACAAATTGATGCTCTTGAAATTATGGGCGTAAATACAGCGGCGTATTTGATTTTACCTAAAGTAATAGCTGCTTTAGTAGTCATCCCTTTATTGGTGTCTATTGCGGCATTTGTAAGTATTATTGGAGGATATATTGCGAGTGTTCCTACAGGTATGGTTACTGAAGCAGAATATGTTTTAGGATTAAGATCCTTTTTTGTTCCTTATAATGTATTTATGATGTTTGTTAAAGCTGTTGTTTTTGCTTTTTTATTGACTACTATTCCTGCGTATCAAGGATATTTTGTAAAAGGAGGTAGTATAGAATTAGGAAAAGCAAGTACCAATGCTGTTGTATTTAGTGATATATTAATTTTATTATCAGATTATATTATTGCTTTATTATTGACTTAAATTTTTTGTTTTGATTAGAGCTATAGATATTAAAAAATCTTTTGGAGATGTGGAAGTTTTGAAAGGAATTTCTAGTACTTTTGAAAAAAGTAAAACGAATTTGATTATTGGACGAAGTGGGGCTGGTAAAACAGTTTTCCTCAAAATATTAGTTAGTTTATTAAAACCTACTGAGGGAGAAGTTTGGTATGATGATGTTAATGTGACTCAACTCAATAAAAGACAATTGATAGATCTTCGTAAGAGTATTGGAATGTTATTTCAAGGTTCTGCTCTTTTTGATTCGATGACTGTAGAAGAAAATATTCGTTTCCCTTTGGATATGTTTACCAACATGACTAAAAAGGAAAAACAAATGAGGATAGATGAACAGATTGAAGTAGTAGAATTGGGGCAAAGTCATAAAAAATATCCAGGAGAAATTTCTGGAGGAATGCAAAAGAGGGTAGGGATTGCTCGTTCTATTGTTTTAAGACCTAGATATTTATTTTGTGATGAACCTAATTCTGGTTTAGATCCTAAAACCTCTTTAGTGATTGATAAGCTCATTCAATCGATTACAAGAGAAAATGATATGACTACAATTATCAATACGCATGATATGAATTCTGTAATGGAGATTGGTGAAAATATTAATTTTTTACATTTAGGAAAATTAGCATGGGTAGGAAATAAAGATGAAGTTTTAGAATCAGATAATGAATTATTGCAAAATTTTATTTTTGCGTCTCCTTTTTTACAACGATTACGGAAACGTGCTTTAGGAAAATAATTATTTGATGATCCTGGAAACTACTTTTGGAATAGTTGTTTTATTTTTATTATTACTAGGCCATGTTTTTTATGGAGGAATTCGTTTTTTGAATTTCAAACTGCCTTTAAGTTTATTAGCTGTTTACTTAACAATTTTAGATATATTATTAATTGTTTATCTTTTTACAATTCCTTTTTGGTCTTCCTTTGGAGTCGCTGCTCTTTGTATTATTTTATATCCTTTATCCATTTTAAATTTAGTATATTATAAATATTTAGGAGTTAAAATTCCAGTGTATAGTTTTATGTATATTGCTTTAGCTTTACTTGCGATTCAAATGATAATTCAACTTTTTGTGAATTAATGTATCTTTCGTACAGCATTTTTATAAATTAAATATTCTCCCCAAGCAGAAATTCTAGCAATAGAAAAACCTCGCCATCCATCCAATATTCCTAATTTAATAATATACATTTTTATAAAAATAAAAATAGGATTAAACAATAATTTAAATAATAATATTATTTTATGTTGTTGTTGTTTTTCTTGCGATTTTATTTGAGCATAATGTTTTGTTTTTTCTTTATGCTCCTGAATATTATTCATGGTATAATGAATTAAATCTCCTTCTAAAAATCCTACTCTAGTATTTTTTTGCATTTCAACTCCTTCATGAACAGGATTCAAATTCCAATTACCCAAATGTTTATTCCATAATCTAATTTTATTATCAGGATACCAACCACAAGTTTTTATAGCTTTTCCACAATAATAATTTAATCGATTAAAAGTATAGGCATTATTGATATCAGGAGAATTAGATGTTTTATTTATTGCAATTATTTTTTGAATAGATTGTTTTAATTCAAGAGAAATTCTTTCATCAGCATCTAATGCTAAAATCCAATCATAAGAAGATTGTTCCACTGCAAATCTTTTTTGTTCTCCAAAATTTATTAATTTTTTTTGAATAAAAATGGCATTCAATTCTTGAGCAATTGTAAAAGTGTTATCTGTAGAAAAATCATCTACAATTATAATTTCATCAATAATATCTTTTGCAGAAAAAATACATTCTTTTAAATTTTTTTCTTCATTTTTAGTAATAATAACTAATGATATTTTCATTGGAAATTATAATTTTTTAATTCCTGTATTGATATTAAAATACAGAACAAACCAATCATCTAATACTTCAAATCGTCCTTCAATTTCAACAGATTCAGCAACATAATCTAATATTTGTTCATGGATATAA